>JAHDDF010000603.1 GCA_020629475.1 Saprospiraceae bacterium | reverse complement strand
TAATGGGGGTACTTAGTTTTATTAGCGTTTGGGGAATGCCCGTTAGTTTAGGCTGTCTATGCCTGGTCTTATTCGGGATATTAATGTAGCTTTCCGCCTAAAAAGAACGCGCCTCCGAAATACTTCCGGATGCGCGTCAAATTTTGTTTACTCCTTTTTAATTATCCGTACCGGACGATTAATGGATTCCTCTAATGAAATAAAGGTTTCCGTTCTTTGAATACCCCTGATTTGTTGGATTTTGTCATGGAGCACCAAACGGAGATGATCCGTGTCCCTACAAATGATTTTGGCGAAGATGGAATATATCCCGGTGGTATAATGGACACCGGTTACTTCCTCGATTTCGCCCAATTCCCTTGCCACTTCCTCATACAAGGAGCTTTTATCCAAGTAAATACCAAGGAAGGCACAGATGTCGTAACCAAGGTTTTTGTAATTCACCACAAGTTGGGCGCCTTCGACAATACCCATTTCCTTGAGCTTGTTCATCCTGACGTGGACGGTACCACCTGAAACGTGAATTCTTTTGGCGATCTCCGTATAAGGGATATCGGAGTTTTCCATGAGGTGTGACAATATCTTTTTGTCCACCTCATCAATGGTAGTTTGCTTTTTCATGTTTACTCGTTTGACTTATAGTACGTTCAAAAACAATCTCTTGAATGGTCAAGAGAATCCCCTTAAGTGCGTTTCGTTTGGATTCAATACAAAGGATATTTAGAATTTGAATATCCTCTAATAAAAATGAGATAAAATTTCCGTTTGGAAAACAAAATCACGAAAAAATAAACAATTAATAACAATGTTTGTACATATAAACCCGGACTAACCTTACACCTCTTCCCAAACAACTTCCCCTTCCTGATTAAGGTATGACCATTTTCCTTTCCGGCTCACCAATGCCAAGCCATCCTTATAGGGCAAGGCGGAATCATAATTGGCGGGGATGATCAATTCCCCGTATTCATCCATAAAACCCCATTTTCCAGCATGGGAAACTTGCGCCAGTCCTTCTGAAAAGGTTCCGGCATCCTCGAATTCGGGATTAATAAGCACGTTCCCGTCGGAGGAAATAAACCCGAATTTTCCACGGAATTCAACTAGGGCTTTCCCTTCATTGAAATCACCGATAAAATCAAGCTTGGGTGAAAATATGGTTTCTCCCTTATCATTTACGACACCGTATTTTTCCCCTTGGACAAAAACGGCAAAACCGTCATAAAAACGCCCCTCGGAATGCCCTTCTATAAAATCGTATGAAGGTTCCACTAAAATATTACCGTCGTAATCCAATAATCCCCACTTGTCGTCTTCCCCAAAGACGGCGACTTCCCCTTGAAAGGGAAACAACTTTTCAAACTCAGGATCCATGGCGAATTCCCCAACGGGGTCAATATATCCCCATTTTCCGGTGCCATTAGTAGCGGGAGCAAGCCCATCCTTAAAATTGAGAACATCAGAAAAAACGGGTTCAATGACCGTTTCCCCCTTTTTATTGATAAAACCGTATTTCCCTTGAATTCCTACACCGGCGAGCCCTTCGGAGAAATCATCCGCATAATCGAATTTCCTATCGAAAGCATAGTCTCCCCGGGTATGGATGAATCCCCATCTTTTTACCAATTGGACACGGGAAAGCCCGTCCTCGAAAAATCCTACATAGTTAAAAACATGGCGAAGGAGAAGTCTTCCTTTCGCATCAAGATGGACGGGTTTATTGTTCAGTAGTATTCTTGAAAATCCATTGTAGAAATCCTCCGCCTCATAGTATTGCGGCTCGATGACCGTTTCACCAAAGGCATCAATAAATCCGAATTTTCCTTTTTCCCTTATTTTGAACAGGGGTGGGTTCATTTTCTCTTAGTGTGGTTATGCTATCAAGGGCATGAATTGAACCACTAAGAAATATATTTACCCGAACTTAAACAAAGTAGGAGCTACTTATTTAC
>JAHDDF010000602.1 GCA_020629475.1 Saprospiraceae bacterium | reverse complement strand
TTTATTCCTAGGATTTTGGTGGTTTCGGAGCGTGAAGAAGCCGTCACTCCCGATAAGTATCGGGATGATTTTTGCTTCTTTGCATCTAGGCAAAGAAGAAGGGAAGCACTGAGACTCTATTGGTTTTTAAATTCCTTTTAACCTCTCATTAGCAACCTTTCCCGGATCAAATTTGTATTTTCGTTTAATTAATATGCTGAACCATATCCGCACATATCGTCTCCTTGCGCTAAGCCTCGCATTTTTGGTAGCCAGCACTACTACAGGCTTTACCATGAGTTTCCACTATTGCCAAGGAGCTTTAAAATCGGTAAGTGTATTTTGTAAGCCGCATAATTGCCACGAGGTTATAAAATCTTGTTGCGCAAAAAAAGGTCAGAAAACCCAAGCGGTCTGCAAGCCTAAGAAAGATGGCAAATGTTGCGATGACAAAACGGAATGGCTTCAAGCGGACTCGGATCTTATCCCTGCCTTTACGGGAGATTTCCAGGACCTTCAATGGGACGCCACAACTACTACCATCCCGACGTACCACACCTCGGGTATAAATAAAGAGCAATCTTATTTTCCGCTTTACCGACCGCCTCCCCTCATACGGGACGTACAGGTACTTTTTTGCACTTTCCTTTTATAGATCATGATTCGTAAATGGAAACCCTAGTGGTCTCCTCTACTCCGGCTTTAACCAAAAAGAAGCCCGGCAATACTCTATTGCCCATTACGAATCATATTGAAATCATGAAATACATTATCGGGATAGCGATGGCTTCATGCCTGTTGCTACTTGTAAATCCGGCATCGGCGCAAGGACCGCCTATTACCTCCGACAAGCCTATTATGCTTGGACAAGGGGCGTGGGTGGCTAAAACCTTGACCGAGGTAAACGTATCGCAACAAGGGGCGTATACCTATGCTCCTATCATGGTGCATTTTATCGTTAAGCCGGACATCCTTCTTGGTATCCATGCTCCCTTCACGCACTTCAATTTTGAGGACGATGAAGGAAACGGCAAGGAAGCCTCCTTCGGGGATTTGCGCATTTTGGGCAAGTACCAGTTCGTAAGGAAGGACCAAAAGGGTAAGACTTTTAGAATGGTGGCTAAAACCCTTCAAACCCTCCCCACGGGACAAAACCGTGTTTTCGCGGGGGAACGCCTAGGGGAGTACTCGGGTTACTACGGCATCGTGGCGGGCTATGAGTATATCAAATACGGTATCTCTAGTGAATTAGGATACCAATGGGTGCCCAATACCCAAAACGATGCGCTGAGGGTAAAACTGGGATTCGGGTTGCCGTTCTTGAAGCCGACTTATCCCGTAAACCAACTCAACCTGTACTTCGAGTACGCGAGTAATTGGGAACCGGAAACGGGCAATTACCGCATGCTCTACGCGCAGGGTATCCAATACGCCAAGAAGCAATTGACCGTGGAGGCATCGGTCCGTTTGCCCTTGGTCCAAAACGTACCGGACGGGATGGAATACCGCTACGGCATCCTCCTTGGGGCACGTTATATTTTTTAATTGATTAATGAAAATTACGATGAAATACCTAATGTTAATCGGGGCTTTTGTTGCCCTTATATCCATAAATGACATCCAAGCACAAACCGAACACCCGGAGCTTGATTATTACGAGGTAAAGGTGGATGGTCTGGGCTGTCCTTTCTGCGCTTTCGGATTGGAAAAGAAATTCAAATCCATCAAGGGCATCAAGGATATTGAAATAGATTTGGAGGAAGGACTAATGGTCTTTTACCTACCGCCGGAGAAAACCATGTCCATTGAGGACGTCGAGGAACGAGTGGACAAGGCGGGTTATACCGCAACACTCACCAAAATCAAAAGGGCGGACGGGACCAAGGAGAAGTCTAAAGGATAGACAGCATCTTCACGTATACTTTTCCTTCCGCTTGAAAGCGGAGGAAATAAGTACCCGTTTCAAGGGATGAAA
>JAHDDF010000601.1 GCA_020629475.1 Saprospiraceae bacterium | reverse complement strand
GAGCAAGTCAAGGCGGAGCTAAGGAAGGAACTCATGGATGAGATCAACGCCGAGCTGGAAAATGAAGCCCGCGACAAAGCGGAACAAGAAGCATTAGCTGAAGCGGCGAGGGAAATGGATCGTCGCAATAGACAAGAACTTTCCGCCATTAAACCTTTGGATGCTTCCGTCGCGCGTGATAGGGATGATATCGAAATGCAACTGCGTGAGGTTATCATCGAGGAAGTGAAGGAGGAACTCAAGGAGGAACTAGAGGAACCCGTAAAGGAGGAATTGAAGGACGAGGTAGTGGTTGAGGCAAAATCCAAGGAAAAGGATGAGGTACAACGCCGCATCGAGGAGTGGAAAAAGCGTACCGCCTCAAACAGGAACACGGATCGTCCAAAACCAAAGCCCGCTCCCAAGAAGGAGCCGGAATACGTGGAGATGAACCAAAATATCCAAGTCGTGCCGATTAAAGTAGGGCAGGTTATCCCGATGAATAATGTATTCTTTGAGGCGAATAAGAGTGATCTTAAAGAGCAATCCACCAAGGAGCTTCAACGGGTTTTGGATTTCTTACAGAAGAACAATAACGTAATCGTTGAGGTAGGCGGTCATACCAATGGTTGGTGTAGTTCCCAATTCGCGTTTGAACTTTCCTCCGCTCGCGCCAAGCGCGTAAGGGACGAATTTATCGCCAAGGGCGTTCCTGCTAATAGAATACAATACCGAGGTTACGGAAAAACCGTCCCTATCGCCGATAATAATACGGCAGCGGGAAGGAAGAAAAACCAGCGTGTGGAATTGAAAATCCTAGAGATATTGGAATAAGAGCATGAAGTGGTTCCCTTTTTTGATACTGTTTTTCCTTCTACCCTTTCAAGAAGGAAAAACCCAAACTTTGCAGTCAGGAAATGATTGTGATACCATCATCCTCAAAGAAGGAAAACCGATTATAGGCATTGTTATCAAAAGGGGATTCTCCAATATTTCCTACAAGGATTGTATCACTTCCAAGGAAGCCAAGATTAAACGAATCAGGGTTACTGCCATAAAATACGCGGACGGTAGAGTCTTTAATAATTATGAGGAACCTGCCGAGGAAGTCGTAGATAAACCGGGAAACAGTTGTGGGCAAATCATTACTACTTCAGGTTCCGTCATTGATGTAAAAATTGAAGAGGTTAGCGGCAGGATCGTATACTTTTATTATTGCGATAACGACTTCCTAAAACAGGAAATTCGCTTAAGAAAAGTTCACAAGATCATACGGAAAGATGGCAGGTCAAAATCGTATCACGCTTTAAACCGATACGCCGCTATTGTCCCGAAAAAGAAAAACAAGAACACCTCTTGTGATGAAATCCATCTACATTCAGGTGAGGTATTCCTCTGCGATATCATAAGCGAAAAAATGGATTTCATTACCTTACGGGAATGTCAAAAAGATACCGAAAAGGCTTTCTATCTATCCCGCAGGGAAATTAAAGCCATACATTACGGAAATGGGGATTCAATCGGCTTTAGGGACATGAGGAGGAACAAGAAGGAAAAGAAGTAAAACCTATTTTTTCCCAACCCTTTAAAGAGAATCATCGTCTTTTGTATAACGACCAAATCAAAAACAGGATCAAATGAAAGCAAGGTTACTTATTAGCATAATAGCACTCATTTTATTTTCATTATTTGCGACACCGGCGCAAGCCATTGTTTCAACACCGGAAACCACAAAAACGGAAGTCGCAAAAGACAATAAAAAGAAAAACCGTCTCGCTAATTTTATATTAAAAAGACTCGAGAAAAAAATCTCCAAAAAATTAAAAAAATACGGGGATGATTGCGATGTCATAAAACTTCGGGACGGTTCAATCTCTTACGGAAAAATCATTTCCGAAACGGACGAAAGAATAGATTTCACGCCTTGTAATTCCGATAAAAAAGGCACCTTTTCCATCATGAAATCCAAGATTTCAAG
>JAHDDF010000099.1 GCA_020629475.1 Saprospiraceae bacterium | reverse complement strand
ATGCGCATCGAGCGCGCCTTCAATAAACACTCCTCATACTCTCCTTCAGGATCGGAATCATAAACGATTGCACCGCCTACGTGGAAAGATAAATATTGGGTAGCTTCATTGTATAAAATAGAACGAATGACAACATTAAAATCAAAATCACCGTCCGGTGTAAAATAGCCTACGGAACCAGAGTACAAACCCCGTTTGCTTAATTCAAATAATTCAATAAGTTCCATCGCTTTTACTTTGGGTGCGCCGGTCATCGAGCCCATCGGAAATGCGTTTCGGATGGCTTCAATGGCATGTTTATTTTCCGGTAACTCCCCTTTTACGGTGGAAATCATCTGCCAAACCTGCTCGAAGCCGTAAATCCCGAACAACTCCTCCACCTCCACCGTTCCAGGCTTGCAGGTACGGGAAAAATCATTGCGGACCAAATCCACAATCATTACATTTTCCGCACGGTCTTTTTCGCTGTTTTTAAGGGCTTCCTTGTTCTTGAGGTCTTGTTCCTTATCCGGATGCCGGGGCGCCGTTCCCTTGATGGGTTCGGAGATTAAAGTATTGCCTTCTTTTTTTAGGAAACGTTCCGGGCTTCCGCACATGAGGTACTTGTCTTGCCACTTGTAAAAAGCGGAAAAAGGCGCCTTGGAAATATCGAACAAGCGGGTAAACAGAGCAGAAGGTGAAACGAAGCATTCCTCAATAAAAAACTCCGTGCAATAATTCATTTCGTAGACATCACCTTCTACGATATGCTCCTTGATTTTATTGATTTTAGAAATGTACTCCTCCTTGGTTTCCCTTGCTTTTAAATTCGGCTCGCCGGAACAAACGCATTGGGTATCCGCCTCCGTTCCCAAAATACTATTCAGGATTTTCTCCGGCTCGAATTTTTCGGATTCAATAATAATATCCGCGCCCTTGATGAAAACCATAATTTCCGGACGGAAGAAATGAAGCAAGGGCATCCCTACCCCATCGGGATTCAAGGAATCCAATTTCTCCACTTCATTCTTTAAATCGTAGGAAAGAAAACCGAAATGCCAATCCTTATGGGCTTCCAATTCCGTTTGCAAGGCATCAAAAGCATTCCCCGGTTTATTAATGGACAAACCTATATGATCGGAAACCGCCAAAACAGCATCATATTTCCCTACGGGACCTTTCGAGACACCGCTTCCGCGCAATAAACAGGCATAGGAAAAGTTCATTGCCCAAAAGGGCAACTTAAACCTGACACCGGGGGACTTCATCAAGCCGTTAAAAGCTTGACGCTTCCTCCTTGTCCCGGATGTATGATCTGAAACCAAATAGTAATCTTTTATAAAACACTACCATCCTGCATCAACAGGTCGGAACAACCGTAGCACACAAGGCGTCGACATTCATATCGACTAACCGATCAATAAACCGGCTACTATATGGAAACCGTAGAACGGTCAATAAGTTCCGTCCTGTCCGGTCCTGTGGAAACCATGGTTACCGCAACGCCCAATTCCTTTTCCAAGGCGGAAATATAGGAAGCGGCAGCCGCCGGCAATTGTTCAAAGGTTTTCACGTTCTCCAAACCGGTAGCCCAACCCTTATAGGATGAATAAACGGGTTCTACGCCCTCATCCATTTCATAGGGGACTTGGTCCGTGCTTTCGCCGTCGATGATATAAGTGGTAGCCGCCTTGATTTCATCAAAGATGTTCAAGACGTCAATTTTGGTTAAAACCAATTGGGTTACACCATTCAACATGATGGTATATTTCAATTGCGGAAGATCAATCCATCCGCAACGACGAGGACGACCGGTGGTAGCACCAAACTCCTGTCCTTCCTTCCTCAATTTTTCACCGACTTCATCATGCAATTCCGTAGGGAACGGACCGCCACCCACACGGGTGCAATACGCCTTGGTAATACCGATGACCTCACCGATTTTATCCGGTGAAACACCCAATCCGGTACAAACACCGGCGGTAATGGTATTGGAGGAAGTCACGAACGGATAAGTACCGAAATCCACGTCCAACATGGAACCTTGCGCGCCTTCGGCAAGGATGCGTTTCCCGTTACGGATGCAGCGGTTCACGAAGTACTCGCTGTCCACGGCGGTGATGGATTTTAAGTTTTCCAAGCCATCGAAAAACTTGGCTTCCTCAGCCGCCAAATCAAACTCGGGATGCTCCTCGTAGCCCTTCATGATACGCATGTGCTTATCCTTGAGCGCTTGGTAGCGTGCTTGGAAATCCGGTTTGGTGATATCACCTACCCGGATACTATTTCTTCCCGTCCTGTCCATGTAAGTAGGCCCGATTCCGCGTAGCGTGGAACCGATTTTATCCTTTCCTTTCGCTAGCTCGGAAGTAGCATCCAACAAGCGGTGGGTAGGCAGGATCAAGTGTGCCTTCTTGGATACGAAAAGGCGGGATTTATATTCCACACCTGCTTCATCCAGCTTACCCATTTCTTTTTTAAAGGTAGCGGGATCAATCACTACACCATTGCCAATCAAATTGACCAAATCCGCCCTAAAAACACCGGAAGGAATGGTGTGCAAAACATACTTTGCACCGTCGAATACGAGGGTATGTCCCGCATTGGGTCCTCCTTGGAAACGCGCCACCACATCATAGCGGTTAGCGAGGTAGTCAACAATTTTCCCCTTTCCTTCATCTCCCCATTGGAGCCCCAGAATCACGTCGATTTTCATGGATGGATTTTACTTGGTATTTCGTGATAATCAACCGCTTTCGCAAGCGACGCGCAAAGATAAGTCTTTCGGATGAAAGCACCCTACTAGGATATTAACATGATGTGGAATACTACAAGGAAAAGCAGTATGAATTATCAACTACCAGAGCGGACGGAACCGACCACCCCAACCAAAGCCGGGGGCTTTAGCCCTCGGAAAAAGAAAAAATCAATCCTCCCGGATCACCGAATGCACCCCATCCAAATTCTTAAGCGTTTGAATGGCAAGTTGTAGTTGATCCCGGTTCTTCACCACGATACCGATTCTTCCTTGGAAAAACCCTTGGTTTCCGTCCATGGAAATGGAACGCATATCCAATTTTAGATCCATGGTAATAATCCCCGTAATCTTTTGGGCTACACCGCGCCCGTCAATCCCCGTAATAAGTAGGTTCGCAAGAAAATCGGTATTCCCGGAATCCACCCACTCCGCCTTCATCATGCGGTAAGCATAATTCGCCATGAGGTGTTCCGCGTTGGGGCAGGTATGCCTGTGGATTTTTGCCTCACCCATAGCCGTAACATAAGCAAAAACAGGATCACCTTGTACCGGATGGCAACAAGTAGCCAAGGAATGTTTAAACTGCGCGGCAGGTTTATTATCAATCATCAATTCCGGCTTGCCCTTGAAATCACGCCTTCTTCGCGTTTTGGCAGGAGCAGGAGTTTTAGCAGGAATTTCGGGCTCAGGTTTGTCATCTTCAATAAGGAACAACCTTCCGCCTTCCACCCGGAAAGCTTTCAGTGCTTGTTGGGCATTTAATTCCTCCTTGAAAATGGCATAATACAAATCCGGGCGATTCGTGAATCCAAGATGCTTGACCAACATATCAGCGTTCAATTCAAAATCCGCCTTGATGTTCTTCATTTTACGCATCAATTCCTCCTTGCCCAGCTCACCTTTTTTACGGCGTTCCTCCTTCATGGAGGAACGGATCTTGGAACGCGCCTTACCCGTCACTACGAACTTTAACCAACCTTCTGACGGTTTTTGTGCCTTATTGGTGATGACTTGAACCTGATCACCATTGTTCAATACCGTCCCTAGAGGAACAAGGATATTATTCACCTTTACGGACTTACAATGGTACCCCACCTCCGTATGTATCCCGAAGGCGAAATCCAAGGCGGTAGCGCCCTTGGGCAAGACCCGTTTATCTCCCCGAGGCGTAAAGACGTAAATTTCCTCTTTATATAGGTTGGTCCTAAAATCATTCAAGAACTCCACGGCATCACCTACCGGGTTTTCCAATATTTCCCGGATGCTATCCAACCAATCGGAGAAAACATCAAAGCTATTTTGCTTAACGCCCTTGTACTTCCAATGCGCGGCAAATCCCTTTTCGGCAATTTCATGCATACGCTCACTACGGATTTGCACCTCCACGTAACGCCCTTGAGGACCAATTACCGTAGTATGCAAGGATTCATAACCGTTTCCTTTGGGCGTAGTAATCCAATCCTTTAATCGTTCGGGAATCGGGATATTGGTTTCGGTTACGATGGTATACACCTTCCAACAAATCTCCTTTTCCCTAGGGATAGGCACATCCACGATGATACGGATGGCGAAGAGATCATAAATCTCCTCGAACGCCACTCCCTTTGTTTTGATCTTATTATAAATGGAGGAAATGGACTTAGGTCTACCGGAAATCCGGTAAGGCATACCTATGGTATTCAGCTTTTGCTCTAATGGCTTCAGGAACTCATTGATATATTGGTTCCTGTCGCGTTTGGTCTCCTTGAGCTTATGCTTAACGAATTGGAAGTTTTCCGGTTCCAAGATTTTCATGACCAAGTCTTGGAACTCGGTTTTCATATTATACAAACCAAGGCGGTGCGCCAGTGGCGCATATATATAATTCGTTTCCGAAGCAATCTTTAGCTGCTTATGGCGCGGCATGGAGCCAAGCGTCCTCATATTATGAAGACGATCCGCCATTTTAATCAAAACCACCCTCACGTCCTTGGCAAGCGTGGACAAAACCTTCTTGAAATTTTCGGCTTGGGGAGAAAGGGCATCCAAGTTCTTGAACTTGGTCAGACCGTCCACAATCATCGCAATTTTGGCACCGAATTGCTCCTCTATTTGCTTGAGCGTAATATCCGTATCCTCCACAACATCGTGAAGGAGGGCGCTAATAACTGCCGTAGGACCTAAGCCGATTTCAGCGGCGCATATCCTAGCTACCTCAATGGGATGCAGGATATAAGGCTCCCCTGATTTCCGACGTTGCTTAGAATGTGCATCAACGGCAAGTTCATATGCCTTACGCACGTCCTCCTTGTCCTTCCCGTCCATTTTTGATTTAATGGATCGAAGGAGACCTCTATACGCACGGCGTATAATTTTCTTTTCCTCTTCCGTATTTGGGGGGACTGATGTCATATGCTATTCCTTTTCCTATTGATACCCCTTAAAATAAACCTATATAAGATACAAAATAAAATCCCTAGATGCCACTAAATAAGTTTGGGTATAAATAGATGTTACCGCGAAAAATTGATTATAGCCGCATCGCTCTTTTGAAAATATACTTCGTTATTCCTCTCAACCATAGCTAATCCCGAATAGCTATCGGGAATGCTTTTCGAGTAATGCCTCGCCTATTTCCAAAATGGCTGATTCGGCTTACATAAAAAACTTTTCACGGTAACATCTAATACCTATTGTAACAATGTCTTTCAATGATAGGCATAAGGGCGTAAAGAGGAAAGCTTTACTGCTTAAATTTGGTTCCTGAAAAAATATTTTTGCTCAGAGGAATTTTTTCCTTGCAAAGGAGTTGATTTTTCCATTAAGGCAATTATCTTTGCAGCCGCTTTCAGGCAGACCAGTTTTGCGGGTATGGTGGAATTGGTAGACACGCTAGACTTAGGATCTAGTGCCGCGAGGCGTGGGGGTTCGACTCCCTCTACCCGCACCACATTTTTCTAAGGGGATTCATTTCCCCTTTTTTTATTGTATGTGTATCACAAGATTTTCACCATGGCGAAAATTCAAAAGGACGCGATTGACGATTTGAACGTTGTCGTTACCATTTCCATCGACAAATCCGATTACGAAGGGGCTTACACCAAGCAACTCAACAAGTACCGCAAGCAAGCGGACTTAAAAGGTTTCCGTAAGGGAAAGGCTCCTTTATCCTTCATCCGTAAAATCTACGGTAGGCAATTACTTGCCGATGAGGTAAACCAAGTGTTGCAACAGCAAATCGGGGAAGCCTTGAAAGATATTGAAATTTTCGGGCAGCCAATTCCTAACGAGGCACAAGGTGAAGTTGATTTCAACCCTAACAAGTTGGAGGACTATGAATTTAAGTTCGACCTAGGCTTGATTCCTGAGTTTGACCTGAAGGGGGTGAACAAGAAAAACAAGTACAACTCCTACGCCGTAAAAATCTCCGATGAGACTTTGAACAAGGAGATGGATACCGCACGTCGTCGTGCCGGTGAGCAAGCCGAGGTAGATGGTGAGCTTCAGGAAATGGACTTGGTAAAAGTTAAGGCACAAGAACTTGACGGTAAAAAAATCAAGGAAGGCGGAAACGAAGCGGAGTTCAGTTTCTTGATTGACGACAAGTTAGCCGACGAGAAATTCAAGAAACAGGTCCTAAAGAAGAAAAAAGGTGACAGCATCGACATTAATCCTTTCAAATTGGAGAAGGATGCCGATGAAAAGAATGTCCGCAAATTCATGTTGGGCTTAGAGGAAGACCAAGAAACCGGTGAAACATATCGCTGTGAAATCATCGAGGTTACCCGCATTCAACCGGCTGAGATAAACCAAGAGTTCTTTGATAATGCGTTCGGTCCGGGAAAAATCACTTCCGAGGATGAGGCGCGTGACTTCTTCAAGGAAACCATCGAGAAATATTACCAAGGTAGCATTGACGCTATCCTTTACCGCGACGTCAGGGACAAGCTTATCGACAAGAATGACTTCCCTGTTCCGGAAAATTTCTTGAAGCGTTGGATCAAGTTCAGCAATGAACAACCCATCGCGGACGAGGCGCTTGAGGCAGAATTCCCGTTCTTCCTTAAGGATTTGAAATGGTCCGTTATCCGTGGCAAATTGTTGAGACAATTCGACGTGAAAGTTACCGAGGATGACTTACGTGCGGGATTCGCTAAGGACTTGGCACAATACTACGGTGGCATGCAGCCCGGAATGGAGGAAATCTTCAAGAGCGTAATCGACCGTATGTTATCCGATGAAAAGGCGGTGCAAGAAAAAGCGGATAGAATCGCGGACGAAAAGTTGTTAACCGAGTTTACCGGTGCGGTAAAAATGGACTTGAAGGAGGTAAGCGAGGATGAACTTACCGAAATCATCAAGGACGCCAACGAGCGCATCAACAAGGAAAACGAGGAGCGCCGCGCACAACTTGAACCGGAAACGGAAGAGGCGGAAGCATAAGCCTATCCGGAAAATTTTAAAAAATACTCAACCAATCATGGTGATTTGGTTGTTTATATATCGACCGCGAATCGGAAACACCCGATTCGCGGTCCTTTTTCAGGGAATTTTTTAGTACAAGGGACATTCGAACCGGTTATTGTACTTGAATGTTTGTAGATTACCGCGATTTTCCCCGGAAAATGAAATCTCTTCTAAAAAAAGTAAAACCGAAACCTATGTTTCCTAAAGACGAATTCAGGAAATATGCCGTAAACCACCTCGGTGTAAACGGGCACACCCTGGACGATTATGCCAAGAACGGCATTCCCGATGTGCAAAGCATCCTTCCTAGCCAAGCGCCATATGTTTTGGAGGAAAGAAAGATGAACGTAACGCAAATGGACGTTTTCTCCCGCTTAATGATGGATCGTATCCTATTCTTGGGTGAAGGCGTGGATTCCCGCGTTGCCAATATCATCCAAGCGCAGTTACTTTTCTTGGAAAGTACGGATCCAAAGCGCGACATTACCATTTTCGTGAACTCACCCGGAGGTAGCGTTATCGCCGGCTTGGGTATTTACGATACCATGCAATACGTTTCCCCTGATGTTGCTACCATTTGTACCGGATTGGCGGCTTCCATGGGCGCCGTACTCCTATGTGCGGGTACTACGGGAAAACGTGCTTGTCTTCCTCACGCAAGAGTGATGATCCACCAACCGCTAGGCGGCATGCAAGGGCAAGTTTCCGATATGGAAATTTCCTACAAGCTGATCAAGCAGATGCAGAAGGAATTGTACGACATCATCGCCAAGCATACCGGACAACCTTACGACAAGGTGTACGAGGATTGCGACCGTGATAACTGGTTGGTTGCCGAAGAGGCAAAAACCTACGGTTTGGTGGATGAAGTCCTACAACGCAAGGTATAAAAATCACCGCTTAAGGGAAGGTTTTGAACTACGGTTTATGCCTCTCCGTCGAAATCGGGCATCCTATTCTTAGGAACTCCCGTACAAATAAGCGAACCATACTTGGGATGTCGTCGTTTTTCCAAATGGAAGTCGGCGACATCCTTTCGTTCCGGATGTGCCTAAAATTCCGTATTTTTGCATTCCCAATCCAAAAGGATTGTTATGACCCAAACCGAACTCGAATAACTGAAAATGGATTTCAACAAAAGAAATAAATATAATCTTCGCTGCTCCTTCTGCGGAAGGGACAAAACCGAGGCTAAAATCTTGGTAGCGGGTATCGATGCCCACATTTGCGAAATTTGCGTGGAGCAAGCCCAAGAGATTATAGATGAGGAGCTGGATCGGAAAAAAACCGGGGTAAGCGAGGAATTCGCCTTACCGGAAAAATTGAACCCAAGGGATATTAAAGTACATCTTGACCAATACGTTATCGGTCAAGATGAAGCGAAAAAATTCCTTTCCGTAGCGGTATACAACCACTACAAAAGATTGGGGCAACAAATCGGAGGGGACGTAGAGATCGAGAAATCCAACGTCCTACTCGTGGGACGTACCGGAACCGGTAAAACCTTATTGGCAAAAACCATCGCCAAGCACTTGAATGTTCCTTTTGCCATCGTGGATGCTACCGTTTTCACCGAAGCGGGCTACGTGGGTGAGGACGTGGAGAGTATCCTAAGCCGTTTATTGCAAGTTTGTGATTACGATGTGGAAATGGCGGAACGCGGTATCGTTTATATTGACGAGATCGATAAAATCGCGAGGAAGCAGGACAATCCTTCCATTACCCGTGACGTTTCCGGTGAAGGCGTTCAGCAAGCCATGTTGAAAATGCTTGAGGGGACCGAGGTTCACGTACCGCCGCAAGGAGGACGTAAACACCCGGAGCAAAAGCTCATCAAGGTAGATACATCCAATATTCTTTTCATTTGCGGAGGTGCTTTCGACGGAATCGAAAAAATTATCGCCCGTAGGGTGAATACCCAAGTCATCGGGTTCAAAAACGGTGAAGAGGAAGAAGTGGATCGCGACCACCTGTTGCAATACATTACGCACAAGGATATTAAATCCTACGGTTTGATTCCGGAGCTGATTGGTCGTCTTCCGGTCTTGACTTACCTGGAGCCGCTTGATGAAGCTACACTTAAGTTAATTCTTACCGAGCCTAAAAATGCACTGCTTAAGCAGTACGATAAATTATTCCAATACGAGGGTATTAAATTGGAGTTTACACCGGAAGCGATTGAATTTATCGCATCAAAAGCGATTGAATTTAATTTAGGCGCCCGTGGTTTGCGCTCCATTTGCGAGGCCATCATGACGGATGCCATGTTTGAGTTACCGGGCAAAACGGATGTGGATAAATTCGTTGTGGACAAGGCTTATGCCGAAGCGAAATTGAGTAAATCAAAACTTACGCAGTTGAAAGCGGCGTAAGTCTTATTGAATATTTAGAGATGCTGTGTAAAAAACAAAGCATCTCTAAAAAATAGGGGCTACTCCAAGGAGCAGCCCCTATTTTTTATGGATTTACCTCCGGAATATATTCAATGCTAATAATCTTTTCTTCTCCCCCTTTCAAGGAAAAAGGAATTCCTTGGCGCAGTCCCGCAACCCAGAAAATTTTCCCTTGGGATTCAAGAATAGGTACCGCGTCCTTTTCGAATTGATTTAATTTAAAATCATTCAACAACTTTTTTAATTTCTTCTTGGCGCCTTTCATTCCAAGGGGCCTAAGAAAGTCCCCGTCAGCTCTTTTCCTTACCATAATTCCGGAATCGAGAGTCCTAGGGGAAACGTAAATTATATTCCTGCCTTTCTTTCTATTATCACAATCCCCTAAAACACTAACAATCAACTGTCCTCCTTGGGTTAAGTGATATGTTCCTACCTCTTTTATTTCAATATTAAAATCCTGTGTTCCTTGGATTTTTCTTAGAACCAACCCTTCGTTTGAGGAAACGATTTCGTGCGTGGATGAACTAATTCGTTTCCCGGAAATCCCTTTTGCCACTTCTATCAAATCATCACAGTGGGAATAATTAAACCCGTAGCCGGAAAGCAATTGATACAATAAAATATTACCCCCGGGGAGTTTTTGCAATCCTTCTTTTTTAATTAAGAAAGATTCACCTCTTGAAATAAAAAATCGATTTTTCCAATCATTAATAAAATGGGAAATTAAATCGGCGGTATCATTTAACCTACCAATGGTTCTCCCTCCAGATTCAATAAAGGATTTATTTATTCTTTCAAAAATCGGGATAGCATTCAGCCGAATAGCATTCCTGGAGTATTTATCATCCAAATTCGAGGAATCCGTTCTAAAAGGAACTTGGTATCTTGTGGCATAATATTCCAACTCCGCCCTCGTATAATTCAATAAGGGACGAATAATTTTTCCTTGAAGCCCCGGTACACCTAAAAGACCCGGTAATCCGGTTCCTTTCGTGAAATTATACAAGAAAGTTTCAACGGAATCATTCATGTGATGCGCCGTAGCCAAAAAATCGAAACCTTCTTTTTCCAATAATTCATTGAACCAATCATACCGAAGTGTCCTAGCGGTAAGCTGAATACCCTCCCCTAGCCTTTCGGCCTCTTTTTTCGTATCAAAAACCTTTTGAAAATAAGGGACACCTAACTTATTCGATTCATTTTTAACGCATTCCGCATCACCGTCAGATTCCTCACCACGCAAGGAAAAATTGCAATGCGCCACTCCTATTTCATAGCCTGAATCGGCAAACATTCTTAGCATCACCATGGAATCTAAACCACCGCTAACGGCTAGTAGGACCTTTCCACCATGAGGTAAGTAATTTTCCAATTGATTACGGAACTTGGCAACCATGTAATTGTTGTATATTCGCAGTCCGGAACGGGAATACCCCAGCCCGTATGTTTTAACCCCCAAGTTATTAAAAGGATTCAAAGATGTTCGAAAGTTTAAGCGACAGGTTAGAACTCGCGTTTAAAGACCTGAAAGGTCAAGGGACTCTTACCGAGATCAACGTTGCTTCCTCCGTGAAGGAAATCCGCCGTGCCTTGGTTGCCGCGGACGTAAACTACAAAATCGCCAAGGAATTTACCGAGAAGGTAAAAAACGAGGCCTTAGGTACACGTAATGTACTTAAAGCGGTAGATCCCGGTCAATTGATGACCAAAATCGTAATGGACGAGTTGGTGGAATTGATGGGCGGCCAAGCCGTAGGTATCAACGTTAAAGGAAAACCGGGTATCGTTTTGATTGCCGGTCTTCAAGGTTCGGGTAAAACTACTTTTACCGGTAAGCTTTCCAAGTGGCTGAAAGATAATAAGGGCAAGAAAGTCCTGGTTGCTGCTTGTGACGTTTATCGTCCTGCCGCGATTGACCAGCTGACCGTAGTTGCGGAGCAAGCGGGTGTTGATATTTACAAGGAACCGGATAATAAGAACCCGGTTGCCATTTCCCAAAATGCCATTAAGCATGCGGAACGTTTCGGTCATGATGTTTTGATCATCGATACCGCCGGTCGTCTTGCCGTGGATGAGGAAATGATGACCGAGATTGAGAACATCAAGAACGGCATTAATCCGAACGAGACCCTTTTCGTAGTGGATTCCATGACGGGACAGGATGCCGTAAACACCGCCAAGGCATTTAATGACCGTATCAACTATGACGGTGTAGTTCTCACCAAATTGGATGGTGATACCCGTGGTGGTGCCGCCTTATCCATTAAGTATACCGTAGGGAAGCCCATCAAGTTCATGAGTATGGGTGAAAAGCTGGATACGCTTGACGTTTTCCACCCCGATAGGATGGCGCAACGTATCCTTGGTATGGGAGACGTTATTTCCTTGGTGGAGCGCGCCCAGCAACAATTCGACGAAAAGGAGGCGAAGCGTGTACACGATCGTATCCTCAAGAATAAATTTGATTTCAACGATTTCCTTAAGCAAATCGCGCAGATCAAGAAGATGGGTAACATCAAGGATTTGATCGGTATGATTCCCGGTATGGGTAAACAAATCCGCGATTTGGATATCGATAACGATGCCTTTAAGAAAATCGAGGCGATTATCTATTCCATGACTCCTACGGAACGTGAAAATCCTGAGTTGCTAAATACCAGCCGCAAGAAAAGGATTGCGCGGGGTTCCGGAAATACCATTACCGAGGTTAATCAATTCATCAAGCAGTTCGATACCATGCGTAAGATGATGCATAAGATGAGCAAGGGTGATATGAAAGGTATGCCGAACATGCGTGGTGGCAGAGGCGGAAAGAAACGCATGAAGAAACGCAGGAGGTAAAAATAAAAGACCATGAAACGA
>JAHDDF010000600.1 GCA_020629475.1 Saprospiraceae bacterium | reverse complement strand
TAGAAATTGAGTTAAGGAAACTAAACTTCATCAATCGGGTTTATCCTTCCGATTCAAATTTCATTCTAATTGAAACAGAATTCAGTTTTGAGATTTATGATTATTTATCAAATAAGGGAATCATTATCCGAAATCGAAATAGCCAAGTAAAAAATACACTCCGCATTACGATTGGAACCAAGGAAGAAAACAAGCTACTCCTCCAAGCACTCCAAGTCGTCCAAACGGAGGTTATTTCCATCAATCAACCGCAAAGCTTATCCTAATATGAAAAAGGTATTATTTATTGATCGTGACGGAACCATTATCGTGGAACCACCAACGGATTTCCAAGTGGATTCCTTTGAGAAATTAGCCTTTTTACCCGAGGCTTTAATTTACTTAAGAAAAATAGTGGAGGAAACCGAATACGAATTGGTTATGGTAACCAATCAAGACGGTTTAGGCACTTCCTCATTCCCTGAAAATACATTTTGGGGACCGCACAATTTGATGATGGACACCTTGGAAAACCAAGGCATTCCTTTTGCCGAGGTTTTAATTGACAAAACATTCCCCGAGGAAAATGCGCCTACGCGCAAACCCGGAACAGGGCTATTGCAAAAATATATTTACGGGAATTACGACCTACAAAATTCCTTCGTCATAGGCGACCGTGCCTCCGACATTCAACTTGCCGATAATTTAGGTGCAAAAGGCATTCACATCTCCCCTACCCAAACGACCAATGCCGCACTTACCTGTACCGATTGGAAAAGCATTTATGAATTCTTAATCGGTCAGAAAAGAAAAGCTAGCATTACCCGAAAAACAAAAGAAACTTGCATTTCAACCACAGTGGACCTAGACGGGTCCGGCAAATCAGAGGTGTCCACGGGACTCGGATTTTTTGACCACATGTTGGATCAAATCGCTAAGCACGGAAATTTGGATTTAAGCATAAAAGTCGAAGGAGACTTGAACGTGGATGAACACCACACTATTGAAGATACCGCCCTAGCCCTTGGCGAATGTTTTGCCAAGGCGCTAGGCGGCAAGAAAAACACCGCTCGTTACGGTTTCCTTCTTCCTATGGATGATTGCTTGGCACAAGTAGCCATCGATTTCGGGGGAAGACCTTGGTGCGTATGGGATGTCAATTTCTCAAGGGAAAAAATAGGTGATGTTCCCACGGAAATGTTCTTCCACTTTTTCAAATCCTTCTCGGATACCGCAAAATGTAATTTGAATATCAAATGCGAGGGAGATAATGAACACCACAAAATCGAATCCGTATTCAAGGCATTCGCAAGGGCTATTAGAATGGCGGTAAAAAGAACGGTGGGTGAAGGAATCCCCAGCACAAAAGGCGTTTTATAATGGTAGCGATTATTGATTACGGGGCAGGTAACATTAAATCCGTCCAAAATGCCTTGGAACGTTTGGGCTGTAAATACATGCTTACCAATGAACCGGAAAAACTCCAAAGTGCCGAACGTATCATCTTCCCCGGTGTGGGTGAGGCTTCTTTCGCCATGCGGCAATTGAAGGATAAAAACCTGGATAAAATTATCCCTCAATTAAAACAACCCGTCCTTGGAATCTGCTTGGGTATGCAATTATTATGCAGCAAAACCGAAGAAGGAAATACCCAAGGTTTGGGCATTTTTGAGGAGGAAGTCAAAAAGTTTCCCAAAGGAAAAAAAGTACCGCATATGGGATGGAATAATATATCGGAACTCAAGGGGCCGCTATTTAATAACATCCCTGAAAATTCCGATGTCTATTTCGTACACGGATATTTCGCGGAATACGGTAGTAACACCATTTCTGAATGTCATTACGGCTTCCCTTTCTCCGCCGCTCTAGCCAAAAACAATTTCCAAGCCGTTCAATTCCACCCTGAAAAATCCGGGGATATCGGTGAAATGATCCTTGGGAATTTTATGGGAATGACAAATGATCCCGATAGCTATCGGGAGACAAATGACAAATGACAAAT
>JAHDDF010000599.1 GCA_020629475.1 Saprospiraceae bacterium | reverse complement strand
ACCCTATATTTGCAACTAACAAACGTTAGTTAATTCCCATGTCGAGATTCCACACACTCAAAGTCAAGGAGATACGAACCGAAACGGACGAATGCAAGTCCATTGCCCTTGACGTCCCCGAGGAATTAATTACCGACTTCCAATACAAACAAGGTCAATACATCACCTTCAAGCAGGAAATCAACGGGGAAGAACTACGCCGTTCCTACTCCATTTGCAGCAGTCCCCTGGACGGTGAGCTACGTGTTGCCGTCAAGCAAATCGAGGACGGACGCTTTTCCACCTTTGCCAACCAAGTCCTACAAGAAGGAGACGTTTTGGAAGCCATGCCGCCCCTAGGGAATTTCTACACGGAACTCAACCCCGACAACCAAAAGTCCTACATTGCCTTTTCCGCGGGAAGCGGAATCACCCCTGTCCTATCTATAATCAAAACCACATTGCAAACGGAGCCCAATAGCCGTTTCAAACTTTTTTATGCCAACCGGAATGTTGCCTCCATTATTTTCAAGGAGGAAATCGAAGGACTAAAAAACATCTTTTTGGATCGTTTTGAAGTATACCACTTCCTGACCCGCGAAATGCAGGATATCCCGCTTTTCAACGGCAGATTCGACGACGAAAAGATGGAGCAACTTTCCAATACCCTTTTCTCTACGGAACATACGGATGAGTATTTCCTTTGCGGTCCGGAAGAAATGATTCTAGGTATTCAAGATTTCTTGAAATCCAAGGAGGTGGACAACAAGAAAATCCACTTTGAATTGTTTACTTCACCCGGTGAGAAAAAGGTAAAATCCAAGAAGCGGGAAGAGGAGAAGTTATCCGGAAAAGTATCCCAAATCACTGTTATCGATAGTGGTTCAAGATACGTTTTCAACCTATCCCGTGGAACCGACAACATTTTGGACGCCGCCATGAAAACGGGTGCTGACCTACCATTTGCCTGCAAAGGCGGAGTTTGCTGCACTTGTAAAGCCAAAGTATTGGAAGGCTCCGTAGACATGGAAGTAAACTACGCCCTTGAACCGGAAGAGGTAGAACAAGGTTACGTTCTTACATGCCAAGCATTTCCTACAAGCGAAAAGGTCGTCGTAGACTTTGATTCAGCAATGTAAAGAAGATGTAAGATTTAAGACGTAAGACTCTTTAGAAAAACGTCTTAACTTAAAGGAATAGCAACCAACCAAATCTTACATCTTTCGTCATACATCTTACATCTAAAAATTTAGATATGGAGAGCATAGTAAATCTAGAGGAAAAATTTCAGGAGAAAATCGACGCGGAGATCAAAATCGAAGCGAAGGATTGGATGCCTGAGAAATATAGAAAGACCTTGATACGCCAAATTTCCCAACACGCGCATTCCGAAATCGTAGGGATGTTACCGGAAGGAAATTGGATTTCCCGTGCCCCCAATCTTAGGAGAAAAGTAGCCCTTTTGGCAAAGGTGCAGGATGAAGCAGGACACGGTCTATACCTTTACTCCGCAGCTGAAACGCTAGGTGCTGAAAGAGATCAACTTTTCCGTGACCTGAACTCCGGAAAAGCCAAGTATTCCTCCATCTTCAACTACCCCACCCTTACTTGGGCGGACATCGGGGCCATCGGATGGCTCGTGGATGGTGCGGCAATCATGAACCAAGTAATGTTGACACGTACCTCCTACGGTCCTTATGCCCGTGCGATGGTGAGAATTTGTAAGGAGGAATCCTTCCACCAACGCCAAGGTTACGAAATCATGATGACCCTTGCGCAAGGAACACCCGAACAGAAGGAAATGGCGCAAGATGCCTTGAACCGTTGGTGGTGGCCCTCCTTGATGATGTTTGGTCCTACGGATGCCAACTCCACGCACTCCGCGCAATCCATGGCTTGGAAAATCAAGCGTAAATCTAATGATGAATTGCGCCAAAACTTCGTGGATATCTCCGTGGCCCAGGCGGAATTCTTGGACTTAACCCTCCCTGACCGGGATTTGAAGT
>JAHDDF010000598.1 GCA_020629475.1 Saprospiraceae bacterium | reverse complement strand
ATATGAAACCGAATACGGAATATGTTGCAACGCTAATTAGCTCCGATGTAAATATGAAGTTCTTTTTATTTGCCGGAACGGAATACGGATATCCTTGGACAATGGCACGTACCAAAAACGGTTACGTGGATAGGGATGTTCCGAAATTAGATGAGGAAACCATCATGGACTGGAGTATAAAACATGAAGGCGGAAGGGATGACGGTTGCGCCAAGTTGTTGCTGTTTAAGAAAAACTAGCCTTGTGATTAATCCTTAGTTTCCCAATTTCCCGAAGAATATATTTTTAAATCACTTGAATCGCATCCCATAATATTAGGGATGTTTTGCTTAATGATATCCATATACCTGTCCGTTTCGTTAATGGGGCTTAGTGTGGGTTTTTCATCTTTATTTATAGGGGATGAAAATCCAAAAGGAAGAATGCTCTGCCCCATATGACTTTTATCGGCTTTTTGAATCTTCATTTGCGCCATTAAAAGAGATATGACTTTTTGGTTATTATCCCTTAGTTCAATGTAATAACCAAATTTAGGATTTCTAGCAAAAGGAATTAAATTGAATTGATTATCAGGACTTTCCCTTAGATGGTAAAGAGCTTTGTTTAGGATGAAATATGTATTTTCATCTTTTTGTAATTTCTTAAATCCAAGTTTGAATTGGAGGTCAACCAGGGTGTCACCCTGAAGAGTGATACCTGACCTGTAGTCGTGTATTAAAGGATATTTTGAATCAAATTCTTTAAGATCCTTTTCCGTAGGAATGGGTGAGGAAGTTATTTCAAATGAATAATTAAACAAAGGATTATTCGCAAGGGATAATTGATTATTAATACCGTTTTTAAGGGAATCCAAAAGAGTGGGATCAAGTTTTATGATCTTCCATTCCCCTTGGGGTAAAGGCACCACCTTCTTACACGAAAAGAGACAAACTCCTCCTAGAAGAATCAATAAAATTCCAAGGGGCTTTTTCATGAATATGAAGGCTTATTTTTTACTTTTTATAATCTTCTTGGATACGATATTATTTCCGCTTCCGTATTGTAAAATATAGCTTCCTTCAGGAATGCTTTCCAAGCGGGAAATAAGCATTGTATTCCCGTTTACCTGAACCTTTCTTTTCAATATTAATTTTCCTTCAAGGTCAAATATTTTTACCTCACTTGGCTTTTCACTGGCTTCGTTTAATTGAATTTGAATAGCCTCCGTAAAAGGATTGGGAAATACCAAAATATCTTCTTCCTCATCAATGTCATTTACGGAAACCGCCGGCTCGCTACCATAAATTCGGACGTAATCAATCTCCAAGGAACTTTGTGTAAATGAAGGAGAAATTTCCGGGAGGATAGCCACATTAAATATCAAATACATTTCATCCTCAAAAGGCCAAGTATTCGCGTCCTTGATATCAGGATCATACACGAAATGGGTTACGCCATCCACTTTGAAGGTAAGGGCTTCCTCAGTCCATTCCAAGGTATAGATATGGAATTCATCCATTGCGGTAGGAATAACCTGTCCACCATGATTTTCCGTCGCCCCGAAGCTGGAAGGGGTATGCGTGGCACTGGAAACATAATTGGGGTTAGAACCCCAATGTTCCATAATATCGATTTCCCCGCAAGCGGGCCAGCCGGTAGTGCCGTAACCTTGGGTTTGCCAATAAGCACCGTTTTCATTTATATTTTTCCCCAGCATCCAAAGTGCCGGCCAAGTACCCGGTCCTTCAGGTAGTTTCGCACGGATTTCAACGCGCCCGTAAGTGAAGGTGAATTTTGAATTTAGACGTGCGGAAGTAAAGTCCTTTGTTATCCCTTGAGCGGAATACGTCTCCTGCTTCGCGATAATGCGTAGCGCCCCGTTCCCTTGAACGGAATTGTCAATTCTGTCCGTATAGTGTTGGATTTCCCCGTTGAACCAACTCCATCCGTCGGGGATAATGTGCTGCCTGAACCATTTACTTTCATCAAGATCCCCGTTTTCATTAA
>JAHDDF010000098.1 GCA_020629475.1 Saprospiraceae bacterium | reverse complement strand
CGGTAACGGTAGAGGATGTAGAATTACCGAACATGGTTTGCCAAGATATCACGGTACAATTAGATGCCTTCGGAAATGTAGCGATTACGGAAGCTGATATCGATAATGGTTCGACGGATAATTGTTCCGTTACCGTAGCATTGGACATTACCACATTTGATTGTACGAATGTAGGCGCAAATACGGTCACCCTAACGGGTACGGATGATTCAGGTAACACCTCCACTTGTACCGCAACGGTTACCGTAGAAGATATACTGAATCCAACGGCGCTTTGTCAAGATATTACGGTACAATTGGATGCAGCAGGAACAGCAACGATTACGGAAGCGGATATCGATGCCGGTTCCACCGATAATTGCGGGGTTCAAACCTTGGCGATAGACGTAAATGCCTTCGATTGCTCCATGGTTGGTGACAATACGGTAACCCTGACCGTAACGGATATAAACGGAAATACTTCCACTTGTACTTCTACGGTAACCGTTGAAGAGTTAATCGCACCGGTTGCCGTTTGTCAAGACTTAGCTTTCCTTTTAGATGCTACAGGTACGGTTACCATTACCGGAACGGATGTAGACAACGGTTCTACGGATAATTGCGGAATCGTTGATTATTCCGTAACACCGAATACATTCGGCTGTGCCGATGTAGGCGCGAATACGGTCACCCTTACCGTGACGGATGCTTCAGGAAATACGGGAACTTGTACAGCTACTGTTACCATAAGCCAAGACGTGACGGTTGACTTATCACCTGTTGATCCTACAATTTGCGCGGGTTCAACGGTAGATATTACAGCTACCGGAGCAGGTGGAAGTTTAGTTGGTTATACTTACGATTGGACTACCCCGTCAGCGGGTACCTTTAGTGGTAATCCAATAGCTGCCGGAGAGATTGGTACTTACACCGTGACCGTTACGGATGCGAATGGTTGTTCCAATACCAATACCATCGATGTAACAGGAAGTGCGGCTCTTGTACCTGAAATTACGGGCCCCGCAACTTTCTGTACAGGAAGCGATGCTACCTTAAGTGCCGGAGCCGGATTTGATTCTTATGCTTGGTCACCGAATGGTGAGATTACGGAATCTATTGTTGTAACGGCAGGAGGAACTTACACGGTTACCGTTACCGATGCCTTCGGTTGTACGGGTACGGATGATTTTACCATCGCGGAAGACAGTGCTCTTACACCTTCCCTTAATGGACCAACGGAGTTCTGTACAGGGGAAACCATAACGATTAATACGGACGCCGGCTATGCTACTTACTTATGGGCGCCGAACGGAGAGGACACGGAATCCATTACCGTAAATGCAGGAGGAACTTATTCCGTAACCGTTACGGATGCTAGTGGTTGTTCCGGAACGAACGAAGTTGTAATTACACAAAATACACCTCTACCCCTTGTGGTTAATTCCCCTGTGGAAATTTGCGAGGGTGAGTCCACGACCCTGGATCCCGGTCCCGGTTACACGGCTTACCTATGGGATCCCAATGGAGAGGATACACAAACCATTACCGTAACGGATCCCGGTAATTACACGGTTACCGTAACGGAAGTAACAGGTTGTACTATTTCGGCAACATTCGTGGTCAACCAGAATACCATAGCAGCGCCTTCCATTTTAGGTGCTACCTCCTTCTGTACCGGTTTTGATACGAATCTATCGGTTGATAATACATATGATTCTTATATCTGGTCACCGAATGGTGAGATTACTCAATCCATTACCGCTGCTGCTGCAGGTACTTATTCAGTAACCGTAAGCACTGCGGAAGGATGTACGGCTACCGCCTCCGTGGACGTAACCGTAAATACCAATCTTACCCCAATCATTACGGGTGATTTGGATTTTTGTGATGGTGAAACTTCGATACTTGACGCAGGTTCAGGTTATGATACTTACGCTTGGTCCCCCAATGGTGAAAATACCCAAACTATTTCCGTAGATGCCTCAGGGACTTATACCGTAACCGTTACGGATGCTAGTGGATGTACGGGGACGGATGAGGTAGTCGTTACGGAAAATGTACCCGTTCCTTTGGTGATTAATTCACCTGTGGATATTTGTACGGGTGAATCCGCTACGCTTGATGCAGGTGCCGGATATGCTTCATATCTATGGGGTCCAAACGGTGAGGACACACAAGCCATTACGGTAACGACTGGTGGAAATTATACGGTTACCGCCACGGATGCCAATGGATGTACCGTTTCAGGAACCTTCGTAGTTAACGAGAATACGATTACGCAACCAAGTATTCTTGGAGCGACCTCCTTCTGTACCGGATTTGATACCAACCTTTCCGTTGATAACGTGTACGATTCCTACATCTGGGCACCCAACGGTGAAATAACGCAAAGTATTACCGCTGCAGCACCGGGAACATATAGTGTTACGGTTAGCACATTAGCGGGTTGTACTGCTACCGCTTCGGTAGATGTAACGGAGAATTCAAGTTTAACACCTACAATTACGGGTGATTTGGATTTCTGCCAGGGTGGTAGTACCTCCTTGGACGCCGGCTCCGGATTTGCTTCTTACCTATGGGCACCAAACGGTGAAGTGAGTCAGAATATTACGGCTTCCGCAACAGGTACCTATACCGTAACCGTTACGGACGCGAATGGATGTACCGGAACCGGTTCCGTGAACGTAGTAGAAAATACTGATCCGACACCAACCATTGCCGGTTCATCTACCTTCTGTATCGGGACGTCAACCAACTTGGATGCGGGTGGAGGATTTACCACTTATGCTTGGGCACCGAACGGTGAGGATACACAGGTTATCAATGTATCCGTAGCCGGTACTTATACGGTTACCGTAACAGATGGGAATGGTTGTACAGGAACGGATCAGTTGACCGTTACCGAAGCTTCAAGTTTATCCCCGGTTATTGCCGGAAATACTTCATACTGCCAAGGCAGCTTTACCACGCTAGATGCGGGAGCAGGATTCGATACCTATTTGTGGACACCGGGTAACTCGAACGGTCAAACATTGACCGTTACCTCACCGGGAACTTACACGGTATTGGTATCCGATGCTTCGGGTTGTACGGGAACGGCAGCCGTAAACATTACGGAGAACGCGAACCCGACGCCTTCCATTACCGGGGAATCAATCATTTGTCCGGGAGCAACCACCAATTTGGATGCGGGTTCCGGATATGCATCTTACCTATGGTCCGATAATACAATCGGTCAAACCTTATTGGTAGGTGCAGGCGGAAATTATTCCGTAACGGTTACGGATGGTAACGGTTGTACCGGAGTGGCTGCGTTCAACGTATCAGTTGAACCTCCATTGGCGATTGATATCGCTCCTCCGGCACCATTGACTTGCGGTACTACCGAAATTACCCTGGATGCAAGCGGAACTACCGGTGGCGTTTCTTATCAGTGGACTACGGTTGACGGTGTAATCCTTGATGGTGCGAACGGCTTGATGCCAACCATCGGTGCACCGGGTCAATATACCTTTACCGCATTCTCCGCTTTGGGATGTGCTACTTCAGGTGATGTAATCGTAACCCAGAATCCTTACTCACTACAAGGGGTTGACTACGCTGTTCAAACACCTACTTGTTGGGGTGATGAGGATGGAAGTATTGCCGTAACCGGGGTGCTTGGTGGCGTTGAGCCATTTAGTTATTCATTGGACGGAAGTGATTTCATTACGGATACCTTATTTAGCTTCTTGGGTGCCGGTGTTTACGAACTTCAAGTAATGGATGCCGAAGGTTGTATTTGGATTGAGAACATCCTTGTTGAGCAACCTGAGTTGGTAACGGTTGTAGGTTCACCATTAGATACAATCATTGATTTAGGGGATTCCGTGCAATTGAATGCCTTCGTGAATCCTTTGGTGGTATTGGATACGATTGTTTGGAGTAGTGATACGTCATCATTGAGCTGCTCCGATTGCTTGTTCCCGTGGGCGGATCCGGTTACTACCACGGAATACCAAGTAATGGTAGCGGATACCAATGGTTGTGCCGCTACGGCTACTCTTTTGGTACGAATCAGGAATTTGGAGCCCGTTTATATCCCGAACGCCTTCTCACCGAATAATGACGGCTTTAATGACGTCTTCATGGTTTACGGTGGAGTCGGGATTGCTAACGTAAGGAAATTCCAAGTATTTGATCGTTGGGGAGAACTGGTGCATGATGCCGAAGATTTCATGCCTAATGATCCTGCCAATGGTTGGGACGGAAGATTCAGGGGTAAATTGCTCAATCCTGCCGTTTTCGTCTACTATGCCGAGGTGGAATTCCTCAATGGGCAAGTGGAAATATATAAAGGAGATGTTACCCTGACCGGTTCAGGTGAATAAAATTCTTTTATTAAAATAAAAGCGGGTTTCCAAAATCATGGAAACCCGCTTTTTTATTGCAATACGTAAAATTCAAACAGCTTCTTACTCTACAATATCTTCAGTCATTATTTCAATATCACAAGGCAAAAACCCGCCCTGTAAAGCATTAGCGATTTCTTCAGCTTCATCTATGGAAAACCCGCCTGTAATTTGTAACTGACCACCCGGAATGGGTTCATTTACTTTTGGTGTGGAATGGACAAAATTATCAATAACCATTGATAAGGGTTTTTGGACATATTCACTTGTTATGTCGCCAAACATTTTTGCGCCTTTTTCATTGAGGTTTATTTCAATAAGAGGGTATCCGTAGGAATTATTAAATGTAGCTTTTGAATCCGTGATCTTTCCGGAAAGGTCAATTCCATTATTCCTTAAAAAATGAATATGCGTAAACCTCCCTTCAGGATCATCAATCATTCCCTTGCCCGGTAAAAAGAAGGTATTTGTTTCTTTAAATACGGAATCCAAGGATTCTAATTTCAATTGAACCTTTTGCCAATTTTCATTAGGGACACTAATGATCCTATGTGATTCTACGACTTTGGAATTGTCAATATCCATATCTTCCGATAAAGCATTAAGAGCACTTTGAAAAGGATCGATATACGCAATCGGAAAAATCTTTAATGCTCCTTTGTCCATTAAAAGAGCACGTTCTTTTTTCTCAAGAATTTTAAATGACCTTAAAGTTATCGTATCCTTCATATGGGATATATCGAAAGAATTACCTTTCCATCCCGCACGTAATAGTCGTTCCTTTATAACATTCGCGGAAAGCCCCACTTGTTCAGAAGAATTACAGACAGCAAGTAACTTCATTTCCACAGGCAGTTTCGGAGAACCACAGGATACCAAATAAAGGATTCCAAGACTTATTGCTAATAATTTTCCTATTTTCATTTCGGTTAACTTTTTTCGGTTTTCGAGATCGTCCTTGATAGACCCTCGTACCCATGAAATTCCCTTTTTTATTGATGAATGCAAAATCAAAGGTTATGAAAGTCAAGTTGTTGTTTGTTTTTCTATTCTTACCCTTACTAATGGCAGCGCAAAACTATTATATCCATTGCGGGAACATGATAGACGGTAAGAGTAATACCGTTTTCGGTGAAACGACCATCGTAGTAGAAGGAAAAGAAATAACGGAGGTAATTAAGGGGCTCGCCAAACCCAAAGCCGGATTTGAATTAATTGATTTAAGTGAATATACCGTACTCCCCGGACTAATGGATATGCACGTCCACATGGAGAGTATTTATGATAAGAATTCTTACCTCAACCGCTTCGTGATGAATGACGCGGATATTGCCTACCGATCCGTCGGTTTTGCCGAGGTAACGCTTATGGCAGGATTTACTACGGTAAGAGACTTAGGTGGTTCCGGGGTAAATGTTTCCTTGCAAAAAGCAATCGCAAGAGGATTAATTCCCGGTCCTAGGATTTTTACGGCGGAGAAATCCATTGCCATTACAGGGGGACATGCGGATCCGACCAATGGCGCCAAAAAGGATTTGATGGATTACCCCGGTCCCAAGGACGGTGTAGCGGACGGTCCGGATGAATGCCGTAAAGCAGTAAGGCAAAGGGTGAAAAACGGTGCGGACTGGATCAAGATTACGGCAACGGGCGGCGTACTCAGCGTAGCACGAGACGGAAAACGCCCGCAATTCACCCTAGAGGAAATCGAAGCAATCGTACAAACGGCGGATGATTTCGGGATAAAGGTAGCGGCGCACGCCCACGGTGACGAAGGGATGCGCCGGGCGGTTTTAGGTGGCGTTTCATCCATCGAGCACGGAACCTTGATGTCCGATAAGACCATGGATTTGATGAAGGAAAAAGGAACATACTATGTTCCTACCATTACCGCCGGATGGTCGGTGGCGGATTCCGCTAAAATTGAAGGTTACTTTCCGGAAGTGGTTCGACCCAAGGCTTTGGAAATTGGACCCAAAATCCAGAGTACCTTTGAGCGTGCGCATAAAAGAGGGGTAAAAATCGCCTTCGGAACGGATGCGGGTGTGTTTCCTCACGGATTGAACGCGCTTGAGTTCAAGTACATGACAGAAGCAGGGATGAGTCCTATGGAAACCATCAAATCCGCTACCATGAATACCGCTGAATTGCTTGGGGTAAGTGATAAATTAGGAAGCATTGAAAAAGGGAAGTTAGCGGATATTATTGCGGTAAAAGACGATCCGACAAAAAATATTGAAACAATGCTGGACGTAAAATTCGTAATGAAGGAAGGGAAGATATTTAAGAAGCCTTAGGAGTCAGCGAGAATCGGCTCTTGGGTCTTTACGATGGATCGGGATACGGGGATGGTAATATAAAAGGTGCTTCCCTGACCCGGACTGGACTCTAAGCTAATTTGCCCGTCCATGATTTCCACGATCCGTTTTGCCATGGCAAGCCCTATTCCTGTTCCTTCATATTGGGAGTTAGGATGAAGACGGCTAAACATTTCAAAAATTTTATCGTGGTATTCCTTGGGGATTCCTATCCCATTATCCCGCACGGAAATTTTTATGTTGTTATTATGTTGAATGGCATCAACCCTTACCCAAGGCGAGGAGCTCTCGTTATATTTTAATCCGTTCTCTATTAAATTTTGCAATAAAAGGCGGAAATGCATTTTACTGGAATAAATGTTCGGCATTTCCCCGAAGAGGATTTTTCCTTTCTTTGAATCCAGTAAACTTTTACTTTGTCTTTTTATGGAAATCAATAAATCCCTTAGATTAATATTTTCTTTTACCGGCTCCCTTTCTCTACCGATTTTTGAAAATTCAAGGATATCGGTAATTAAGAAATGCATTTCCTTTGCACCGGTTTGGGCGTAATCAAGGAATTCCGGAATTTCATGATACTTCTTTTCTTTTAATTTTAATTCAATTAATCCTAGGAAACTGGATATTGTCCTAAGTGGTGTTTTGAGGTCATGCGAGGCGATGTAGGTATATTTTTCTAGCTCTTCATAAGCATGTTTGAGTTCCTTGTTTTTACCGTTGACCGATTGGTATAAGTCCGTGATGGTTTCCTCCGATTTTAAGTTTTCTCGTTTTAGGAGATACAACATGATCACGGAAAGCAGTAAGGTGAAAATGAACAAGGAGTGGGGGGTAATCCAAATCAAGGGGACATCGAAGACCGGGGGATTGTGGTACAAATAATAGGAACCAATGAAATACAACAAAGCGTTAGACTATGATTAACTGTATTTTCATTTTGTCGTAAAAAAGAACACCGTGCAGAACAAATAATATGAAAATATATTCCCCCCTGAAATCCCCGCCGAAAAATATCATGTATAGCGTCATGAACAGGGGGTATAAAATCATCATGGAAATTTTTGATATCTCAATCTTTCCGTTAATATTCAAGGTGATGAAAAATGCACAGTACAGGAGGTACAGGAGAGAGAAATAGTAAGTGTCGTTCCACTCTACCAAACACAGGGAAAAAGGTATTAAGGTAAAAATAATTCCAAAGGCATGTAATTGGTTGATAAGCCTTGCCTCCTTGATATACTTGGGCGGCCAATCCGGATTCACACCGAAGTTGGCGATATACTCAAAAAATCTTCTTATCCCGGCAAAAAAGCCCATATCAAATATTTCCCTTAGACCACTAGGATTTATACGGTAAGTTTTCGGGTTTGTTCAACCCTTTGATTAAGTTCACGTTTACATCTGTAACCAATTCCTTGCCATGAAATATAGATTTTACTTTCCCTCCATTCTCTTGCTACTATGTTGTCTAATGTTTCCCATTGAAACATCGTCACAAATCTTTAAGGGCAAGAAGAAAAAAGCTAGCCCTGAACAAAAGGATAAACCCGCGAAGAAGAAGGATGATTCAAGCATTAAACCCTTCAAGGAGGTAATAAAAGAAGGTGCTATTTCCGATGAGGGCTTGTTTACCGTCCACAAGGTGAATGATAAGTATTTCTTTGAAATTCCTAATGAACTCTTGGATCAAGAAATTCTCATTGTCTCTAGGATTTCAGGGCACGTAAAAGGCTTGAATTTCGGTGGTGCGGGAATGAAATCCCGACCGCAGCAGGTCATTCGGTGGCAAAGACTGGATGATAAAATCCTACTTCGCTCCGTTTCCTATAATTCCGTGGCGGATGAGAACCTTCCCGTTTATAAATCCGTTCGTCGTAATAATTTCGAGCCCGTAATCATGACCTTCGATATCCAAGCATTGAGCAAGGATAGCTCAGGTGTCGTCATTAACGTGAACCCCTTGTTTACCACGGACGTGCCCATGATTGGCGCCATGTATTCCAATCAAAGGAAATCATTCGAGATTAAAGGAATCGACAAGGAGCGAAGCCTGATTTCAGGCATCAAGTCCTTTCCCAAAAACATAGAGGTCAGGCACATCTTGACCTATAAGGGCGGTAAGCTTCCGGATAATCAACTCACGGAGGCATTATCCATTGAAATGAATCAATCTTTCATCCTTCTACCGGATGACCCGATGCAACCTCGGCATTACGACCGCCGTGTAGGATATTTTTCCTTTGAGTTTTTCGATTACGGCAGGGAGGATCACAAGGCGACCAAACTCAGGTACATTACCCGTTGGCGCTTGGAACCTTCCGATCCTGAAGCATTCGCTAGAGGGGAGTTGGTGGAGCCGGTAAAGCCCATTGAATATTATATCGATCCCGGAACACCCATGAAATGGCGTAAATATCTCAAGCAAGGGATTGAGGATTGGAATGTAGCATTCGAGGCAGCAGGATTTAAGAACGCTATTCTGGCAAAGGACCCACCATCCAAGGAGGAGGACCCGGATTGGAGCCCGGAGGATGTTCGCTATTCCGTTATCCGTTATATCACCACGGATATCCAAAATGCCCAAGGACCGCACGTTCACGATCCTAGAACCGGGGAAATCTTGGAATCCGATATCCTTTGGTACCACAACGTAATGAACCTTCTTCGCAATTGGTATTTCGTGCAAACCGCAGCGATTGACCCTAACGCCAGAACACCTCGCTTTACCGACGAATTAATGGGGGAACTCATCCGCTTCGTTGCCGCGCACGAGGTAGGGCACACCCTGGGGCTTCCGCATAATATGGGCTCCTCCGTGGCTTACCCCGTGGATTCCCTGCGTTCCGCTACCTTTTGTGAAACACACGGTACCGCACCTTCCATTATGGATTACGCCCGCTTCAATTACGTGGCACAACCCGAGGACGGTATCACCTACCACGGACCAAGAATCGGGGAGTATGATCTTTATTCCATCATGTGGGGCTACCGCCCGATCCCGACCGCAAAAAACGCGGATGATGAACGTGAAACCTTGAATAAATGGATTACCGATAGAGCAGGGGATCCATTATATAGGTATGGCAGGCAAAGAAGAGGAACCTTCGACCCCAGCGCCCAAACCGAGGACCTAGGGGATGATGCCATGCTTGCTTCCTCTTACGGCATAAAGAATCTGAAACGAATCGTTCCCAAATTGATAGAATGGACGGAGGAACCCGGCGAGCATTATGACGATTTGACGGAATTATATAACAATGTCTATTCCCAACTCGGGCGGTATATGGGGCACGTTACCACAAACGTAGGGGGCGTATACGAACATTACAAAACCTATGACCAAGACGGAACGGTCTTTACGCCCGTACCCAAGGAGAAACAAAAATCCGCCGTCCAATTCCTGAATAATCAATTGTTCGAAACACCGGATTGGCTCTTGGACGAGGAGATTTTAAGCTTGATTGAACCATCCGGAAGAACGGAACGGCTGCACAATTTCCAAGTCCGCTATTTGAATATGCTTTTTGATGGCGATAGGCTGAATCGAATAGCCGAGGCGAATGCCCACCAAGGAGGTAAAGCTTATTCCTTGGTGGAATTATTTACGGACGTAAAAGGCGGAATTTTTTCCGAGATTAAAACGACCCGACCCGTTGATGCCTACAAACGGCAACTCCAACGCTCCTTCTTGGATCAGATGAAATCCATCATGGAACGGGAGGAAGGCAAGTATGCCCAATCCGACGCGCCTGCCTTGGCTCGTGGGATGCTTCAAGAGTTGTTCATTGAGTTACAATCCGCTGAAAGGCGAGGAGGCGATAAAATGACAAAATACCATTACGCTGATTTGAAGGGCAGGGTAGAGGAGATTTTGGATGGGGATTGATTATATTTAACTCAATGAAAGGAAGTTATTCCCTCATATTCATTGTTTTATTTTGTATCCAAACGGCGTGGGCACAATTCGAAATCAACGGTGACGCCGTCGATCTTGGCGGAAATACCTATCGCCTAACGGAAGCGATCAATTCACAATTCGGTGCGATTTGGTATAAGGTCCAACATGACTTAACGACGGACTTTACCGTTACCGGTCAAATGAATTTCGGGAGTGATGCTACCGGTGCGGACGGTATCGTTTTCGTGATGCAGCAGAATTGCCTGTCTACCGGAAATATCGGTGGTGGGTTGGGTTATGCCGGGATTCCCGGACAATCCTTCGGGGTGGAATTCGATACGTATCAAAACATTGTGGGAACGGGAGCTGAGGATAATAATGATCCGGTATTCGATCACATTGCCGTTGAAAAGAACGGGGATGTGGTTCACGATGCAAGTGCGGATGACATTACCGCACCCGTTCAAATGCATCCCACCCTCACCAATGTCAAGGACGGGAATTGGTATGATTTCGAAGTTTCCTATACCGTTAGTACCAATAATTTAAGGGTGGTTTTTGACGGTAGTGAAAGAGTAAATATTACCTACGATATCCAAAACAACGTCTTCGCCGGTGACCAATTCGTCTTCTGGGGATTTACCAGTACCACGGGTGGTTTTAATAATGAACAACAGATATTTATTGACGCCGTAAATTCCACCTTTGTCATCAATGATTATGACATCTGCTCCGGTTCCGTTTCTATTTCCCTTCCTTCTTTATCCGCCTTGGCATCCACCAATTTGGCTTTGGGTAATCCGGTAACCGCATCCAGCGGAACGGGGGAAGGAAACGTGGTAGACGCCAACTTAGGAACCCGTTGGGAAAGCGTGTGGGGCGTAGATCCGCAATGGATAGCGATAGACCTACAAGCGCCGGTGGATATTACTAGCGTTGTTTTGGTTTGGGAAGGCGCTTACGCCACGGCTTATGAAATACAAACCTCCACGGACGGGATTGCTTGGACCACCCAATACAGTACCACCACAAATACGGGAGGCACCAATACCATTCCTTTAAGTGTCCAAAACGTCAGGTATGTAAGAATGTACGGCACCGTTCGTGCATTGCCCTTATACGGATATTCGATTTGGGAATTCGAGGTATACGGTACCCCCAATTACCTGTGGTCTCCCAATGACGGAACCATTGATGATATTTATGGGGAAACGGTAACGATTACGCCCACATCCACCCAAACCTACAGCGTCCTTATCCCGGATGCCTGCGTGGGTTCCTCCTTATATGAATTTCAAATAGCGGTAAATAGTATTTTTCAATTTTTGCGGTAGTAATTTCTTGCGTTTAATTACCAATTAAAAATAAAGGTATCCTGTTTCGTATATCCTATGGGCTTACTTCTGAATATCCCTAAATAAGATATTTCAATCACCTCCTCCAACCACATGATAGCGAAACCGTTAATGGTATTCATTTCCCTAATGTTATCCAATAATAAGGAAAGGTATTTTTTACCTAGGAGGAGGGTTTGTTGGGTCATGGTTTTATTTGTGTTTGGGGGTGTTTAAATTATCTTTTAATTGTAGGCTTAATTTTACCTTTCAAGTAAAGTTGTAGAAAAACCATGCGGATATGAGGCGTCTTAGCCTTTGTAAAACAAAGACTTCTTTTAATTTAATTTTACCACCTCGTTTTCTTTATATAGATTTTTTAAATTTCCAGATTTTATTCGAAATTGACTTCGTCTTTTAATTTTTGGTTTCGTCGAAGCTGCTTCCATTTTAATTCCTGGGTCATAATAAATTGATCCATTTGACATCTCTTGTAAAAACAATTGAAAGTCTGTTCCAATTCCTAAAAGTACCTCGTCCCCATATTTATATTTTCTTTTAGGTTGTATTTCGGAAAGGGAAGGTACATAGCAAGCTTGATTATGTTTTTTATTCCAATGTTTA
>JAHDDF010000097.1 GCA_020629475.1 Saprospiraceae bacterium | reverse complement strand
AAGATAGCCCATTCCAAACATATCTTTCTAAAGGAGTCGATTTCCAAGGAATCCAACACATTAAGCATGGAGTAGATGTGGGATAAATTATGGTATGCCCGGTGCTCCTCGTTATAGTATTGAATCACCTCCTCTATTTGGGGGAGAAAGTATTCGTATGCCTCGGTATTATCCAAGCATTGCTTGAACCGTTCCCGGATAAATGCCTCAAAAACCCCTTCTGTATCCTTTGAAATACTGATACGGAAAGCCATTACATCCCACGTCTTTTCACCTCCCTGACAATCATTTCGTACTCCCGGCTCATGTCCCCGGAAACGGCGGTATTCTCCTGCGCTCTCCGTATTAAGTACGGGATTACGTCCCTTAATGGACCATAGGGGAGGTACTTGGCGGCATTATAACCACCATTGGCAAGATTAAAAGTGAGGTTGTCACTCATGCCGTACAATTGGCAGAAGTTGATATGCGGATGTTCCTTAGGTAAACCTGCTTGGTGAATGTATTCTACTTGAAAATGGCAGGAAAATTCATTGTGCGTCGCATTACAAGAGGCAATGTCCTTGTAGTTTTCCAAGCAAAATTGGAGGGCTGCATTATAATCACCATCGGTTGCTTGCTTATCCGGTTGGATAGGGGAGTCGTAGCCCTTTTCCTCGGCACGCTTCCGCTCCTTTTCCATATACGCGCCCCTTACGAGTTTAGCTCCTAGGAGATAACCGTCACGTTTGGCATTATCAAAGGAATCCATAAGGTATTGCAAGCGATCATGGCGGTACATTTGGTAGGTGTTGTAAATGTATACCCTTGTTTTGTTGTACTTCGCCATCATAAGATTCACGAAGTAGTCTATGCTATCCTGAATCCAACTTTCCTCGGCGTCAAAAAAGACGCCCACTTTCTTGTAAGCGGCGTGGGCACAAACGGCATCCACCCGCTTCATCGCACGGTCCCATTCCTTGTTTTCACTCTCTATGAACTCCTCGCCATTTTGGAATTTTTCCAATAAGGCAAAACGACACATCCCCGTAATTTTACTACTGACCACGGGTACGCTTTTATTGGTAGCCGCAAAATCAATGGCGTTAATGGTTTCGGACATGGTGCGGTTAAAATCCTGCTCGGTGGATTTTGCCTCGGCACCGTAATCCAAAATCGTAAGGGTGTTATTATCGTAAAGAAGGTTGATCGTACTCTGTGATTCCGGAAGGGAAGTCCCTCCGCAGAATTGTTCAAAAATGGTACTCTTAATGATTTTTTCAACAAATGGAAGATTCCAATGTAGAGCCTTAAGCCCCATTTTGGAACCGAAATTAACCAAGCCCTCACGGTTCATCATACTGAAAAGCCTTGCGGCTTTTTTCAGTTCATCATCCGTTTTATGACGGAAAGCGATTTTCGTATCCGAAAAATCAATCAGTGGTTTCTCATTTATCTCCAATGGTATGCACTATTTTGGAATGACGGACGGGACGGGATTTCCTGTCCAAATTTCCCAGGATTTCCATGCCTGTAATCGTAACATAGGAAGACCGTTCAAGGTTTTCGCACCCTTTTCTCTCCCTTGCTTTAAAAATAGGGTTTCCGGTGGATTATATACCAAGTCGTAAAGGTAATGTTGCTCACTTAGATCGGAATATTTGATATCAGGGCAAGCATCGTTATTGGGAAAAGTTCCTAAAGGCGTCGTATTGATGATCAATGAGGGCTCCTCAAGCCTCAAATCAGGGTAAGTGATATCCCCTTTTTCCTTGGATCTAGACACGGTTTGGCTAGGGATACCCATCTTTTCCAAAACGAATTTTACCGCCTTTGAAGCGCCGCCGGTTCCTAGGATAAAAGCCCTTTCGGGCAATGCATCCCCAAGTAAACTCATCAGGGAAACCTTGAAGCCGTATATGTCGGTATTGTATCCGATCAATTTACCGTCAAACTTCCTTACCGTATTAACGGCACCCGGTCCTTGGGCACTATCATCCAAATCATCCAAAAACGGAATAACTTCCTCCTTGTACGGAATGGTAACGTTTACGCCCCTTAGATCAGGGTAAGCCCTCCATAAATCCTTGAAAAGCGAAATGGATTCCAAGGGGAATTCCAAGTAGTCCCAATCCTTTAATTGCGCTTCCGTGAATATGGTCGAACGGAAATAGGAACGGGAGAAGGAATGTTTCAAGGTTTTTCCGATAAGTCCGAGCTTAGGCATCTGCAGTATTTCCTCCTTTTTCCAATAAGAAAACAACGGCAAGCCCCACGAAAAATGCGGCTATGGCGATAACGATCATCGGGTCATTGCCCGTAAGGGACATATAATCAAAAGGGGATACATTTACTTCTGAGATGATTTTCTTGTCTCCCTCGGCATCGGTTATCCAATTGGTAGCCTGTCGCCAAGGCCATATTTTATTCAAGGAACCAATCATGAAGCCCGTAAGCAATGCCATTGTCGGGTTTTTGAACTTCTTGAAAGTCCAAGACAAGACCCTGGAAAAGGTCATTAAACCGGTAATACAGCCTAGTCCGAAAACCAAGGTAACCAACAATCCTTCCGATTGTAATTTCAAGGCACTTTTTACGCTTGGGATAACAACCGTATACATCCCCATTAAGAGAAGGATGAAACTTCCTGAAATTCCGGGAAGTATCAAGGCGGAAATGGCGATTACACCGGAAAGGAAGACGAACCAAAGCGCCTCGTTCCCTTCCGCGGGACTAATCAGGGTTATCCCGAAAGCCACCACGATTCCGATAATCAACATGGCAACCGTAGGTAGACCCCATTTTTCGACTTGTCTTCCGATATAAATGGCTGAAGCCAAGATAAGACCAAAGAAGAATGCCCATAAAACCTCGGGCATGGTTTCCATCAAGCGGCTTACTCCTAGGATTCCGATGACGATACCACCACCCATTCCTATTAAAAGGGCAAGGAGGAAATTTCCGTCAATTTCTTTCCATACACCTTTTACGCCCCCTTCTTTGAAAGCGGGGAGCAAGCCGGGACCGAAAGCCTTGATGCAGTTGATTAAACGCTCGTAAATTCCGGTAATAAATGCTATGGTTCCACCGGAAACACCGGGAATAACCTCGGCAACTCCCATTGCGGCACCTTTAAGAGCCGTGGAAATCGGTGATTTCATCATCCTTGAAATCGTTTTGGTTCAGGGGCAAATGTAGGAAAGGAGAAATCCTAATTACTATGGTTCCTGCCTTTTATTTCACCTGCCCGGAACATTTTTTCCTCTTCTTCTAGTTGTTTGCGCTCCTCTTCGGTAATTTCATATTCATCAAGCCTGCGGAGGGTGGGTTGTCCGGCATCTACCCAAGCGGAGAACCAAGTGGAACCGATACAGTGGACGGCATCCGTCATCCTTTTCTCCACCATACCGTCCAATCTGTCATGGAAAGCGGTAGCATAAGCGGTGCATTGTACCCTGACCGTTCTTTCCAAGCGCTGCTCGTAGCAATATTGTTGGTCTTGCGGGAAAGTAATGGATAAGCTCTTTTCAATCGTAAGAACACTATCAACGTATGAATGGCTTTCCGCTATGACATCCCAATAGTAATCCCTTGGATTGCCGATGTATTCAGCTTTTCCTACCCAAAAATCATAATTATCATCCGCGAATAGCTCCGGTAAGCGTGATTCCCAAAAGCCGTGGATCCCGTCTTGGTTGGTCAATTGGCCGTTATAATTTTCCGTTGTATGCAAGGGAACGTGGGCATCGCCGATATAATGACCGATTTCAGCGGAAACACGTAGGATACGTCCTTCATCTTTTGATTCAAATGCACGGACCAGTTTATTGTACATCGCGACCAAATGATAGGGGAGGATTCCGTATTCTGAAAAATTATCGACCATTTGCGCTGATTGGATATCATTCCTAATCCCGTAAGAATTAAAGAAGGATAACAAGGGTGCCGCTTCAATGATCCACTCATCCTCGTAATACAAGGGCTTAAAATGTTCCTTGTAGAATTTCCGGAATTCCTCCATAGGAACCACAACCGAATCCTTTTGGAAAATTTCTTGGGAAGAACCTTTTATTATGATATAATCACCTCTTAGTTCCGAGACATCTTTACCCATCAAGGGGAGTATTTCCCCGGATTCAAGCGTAAGATCGATAGATCCCCATTTTATCACTGCGTCGTCGAGATGTTTGGGGACGACCTCAAAAGGATCCTCTCCTCTTTCTACCCAGTGATCAATATCAACATAATGGCGAACCCCTTCATGTTTGGTGGCATATCGTCTTTTATCCGGGTCAACGGCGTGTTCCGTGATGTATTCGATATTCTTTTTATAGTAACCGATCATTTCAGGCGGAAGGGTAAAAACCGCCATTCGGTTTATACGTTTGTGCCCGTAGAATCCCCACATCGGGCCTGCCGCGAAGGAGGAAAAAAGGATGAGGGATACGATAACCCCCATTAATATTCTAGTTCTTCTGTTTTTGCCTTTCACTACATTCGGATTTTACGAGCCCAATTTACAAAACGATACAAAGAGGATAAAGCGTCCACGGTACTTTAAGAAAACTCTTGCTTTTAAACCCTGTAAGATTAACCTCGACGCGGTTATTTCTTGGAGATTTTCAATCCATTGTCATAATCGATGAGAATGGTAGCGTTTTTTAAGTTCTTGTGTAGGAGTAACCATTCCGCTAATGGAGCCGTAATCTCGTTTTCGATGGCTCTTTGCAAAGGTCTTGCCCCGTATTTTTCATCGAAACCGGTTTCCTGTAAATGGTCAATCATCCTGTCCGTAAATTCGGGTTTCAGTCCGCGTTTGGTAAATCCTTCGCGTTCCTGTAAGTCCTTTAATTCCTTCAGGGTGATTTTTCGAACATCCTTGGCGTCCAAGGAGCGGAACATTACGATACCGTCAATCCTGTTTACGAACTCCGGACGGAAAAATTTACCGATAGCGGATTCGTATCGAACCGATTCATCCTCCCTAGAACCGAATCCTAAGGCTTTTTGGTTGGATGCACCTAGGTTCGAGGTCATGATGATGATCGTATTCCGGAAGTGGGTTATCCTACCGTAAGCATCCACAAGTCTCCCTTCGTCCAAAACCGTAAGTAATGCATCAAAAATGGAAGGATCCGCTTTTTCCACCTCATCCAACAAAAGAACACTAAATGGTCGTTCCCTGACTTCCTTGACCAATTTCCCGACTTCCCTTCCGTCCCCGATGAGCCTTAGGATTTGCCCGGGATGCCTGAACTCACTCATGTCCAATCGGATGAGTGGCGCCTTGGTTTGCCCTTTCCCGAAGAAGTAATCCGCCAAAGCCTTGGCGGATGCGGTTTTACCCACGCCGGTTGGACCGGCAAAAAGCATGGTGGAAATGGGCTTGTAGGGATTGTTCAGACCGGTCTTGTAAATCTTGACCACATCCATCATTTTCCTTACGGCAATGGGTTGCCCGATAACCTTGGATTTAAACCAAGTTTCAAGCTCTTCGGTGTCAAGTTTCAAATCATCACGGAGGAACATTTCCGGAAGCCCCGTTTTTCTTGAGAATTCCTCAATGACATCGTTTTTTCCAATGGTATCCTTTTCCAATACCCTAGCGGTACTTACGCAGGTAGAGAGAAAACGAACTGCTTTCCCCGGAAATTTCTCGTAAGGGTGGTACCGCAGCAGCAAACGGTAAGCCACTTCCATTGCCGCCCTTTGAATATTGATTTTTAAGTTCCTTGTCGCAAACTCCGAGAATTTATCAAGGATTCCGAAGATTTTTGCTTCAGGGAGTTCCTTGAGGTTTATGATTCTAAAATTCTCTACGAAACCGGGTAGCATCCTGCGCATGCTATCCAATTGTGAAGGCGTTACTTCACCTACCATATGTAAATCCCCATCCCTGAGGAATGCGGAAAAGAAGGCAGCGACACTATCCTCGGGTCCCGAGCCGCCTATCATCATTAATCTTGAGATATCCTCTACCCATAGTAAGCCGGCAGCATGTTGGAGTTCCTGGATAAGCTGCTCGCATTTTTGCTCCCATTCCCCTAGGTACTTAGAACCTGCCGTAATCCTTTGTGGCATGATACGCCAGAAGGTCATGTTACCGCCGCTCTTTTTTAGGTGGGTGGTTAACTTTTTGAACGCCTGTTTGAGAACGGCGCTTTTCCCGGTTCCGGAATCGCCTACGATAAGAATATTGGAACGTTCAGTCAGGATTTTATCCGCAACGTCCTTAACGGTATCCTCTAATTCCCAAGCGGCTTCCGGGAATAAGGAAATACGCTTCTTTTCCGCCTTGGAATGCGGGAATTTTTCGGCTAGTTTTGATAGGTTTTCCAGGGAGCGTTGGTATGCGTTATTGCCCCAGTTGAAATCCCGATCATAATTTACCTTCAAGGAAATGGTCTCCAATACCGGCTCCTTGTACAAGAACAAGCGATTGATTTGTCCGGGCGTCAAACGATTTAAAACCGTTTTGGCAAAATGGGTGGCAAGGGGGCTGAATTGCTTGGGGTCATAATAATAAAAGCTCTCATTAAGCATGGGGAAATAGCACTCGTAATAGCCGCTATCGTTTTCACCGTAAATGGCGGTAACCGGTACTTTTATCATTTCCGGGCTAGGGAATCGCCCTCCTTCCTCTTGGTAAGTAGGACGCACCCTCACCTCCATCATCTTGATTTTTGGTTCAAGGATGGTGGTGTAAGGGTATTCATCGTGTTTTTTATACTGCTTGTGTAAGTAATCCGTAAGGGTATTTTTTAAGGATTTTATGTCCTTATCCACCACTTGGTACTCGGAACCCACTATCATACCCAACCAAGCCGAGTCCGATAATGGGTAGCAAACAAAAGGGTAGTTGAGTTTCTCCATATAATTTTGAAATGAAATGGGGTTCAATGTACGAATATATCATGAAAAGCCTGCCGGAAACCTCCGGTTCCCGGCAGGCTTTTCATTGGGAAAACATTAACGCATTTTTTTTGGTTTTGAGGAACCATTTGCCCCTAATTCTTCGTTAATATTACTGAAAGGCGGAATGAAAACCTTTTCCTCCGCTCTCCAAAGAAAAATTATTTTCCGAACTGATATTCAAGGTTTTGAATTCGGGTGGCATCGGACGGCCATCTCCCGACTAGGATTTTCTTGCCTTGATTTCACAAAAATCCTTGATTATGATCCGAAATGATGAATTAAGGAAGTGGACATTTGAAATGAATGCTCCACAAACCCAAAAACCCGGAAGGGCACCGAATGAGGGAACTCAACAGGTCCCGAAAAGAAAATGCGATCTTTCAGATGAAGGACGCCAACGTTAACCATTATTCAAACAAACCAGTTGCAAAGCCGATTTTCGAAAGAAAATCGGCTTTGCTTTTATATTTAACAATGGAATTGACCCTGTATTGATAAATTTATATTTAATGCTTGAGAGGAATGATAATTTTTAAAAAAGGACAAGAGGCAGGAGATATTTTTTGAAATTATTTTCATGAATAAATATTCATTTGTACCTTTGCGTTACTTCAACACTAAGTCATCAATCACAATCTTGAATGTTGGAGTGGAATGGCGAATAAGTTCGCGGACGGAAATTATCTTTTGATCCAATATCTAAGTCAAAAGGTCCCTTCCCAACCCAAAACCATTCAAAACCTAGGGTAATTTATTTACCTGTCTAACCTGACAAAGCTCCGCAGCCGCATGGCACGGAGCTTTTCATTTTTTATGGACGAAGGCTTTGGAGCACGCTTCAAAGCCTTCGTTTTTTGAATAAAGGCATGTTTTTCTGCACCTTAAAACAATAATTCCTAAATTTGTATCATTATGCCGGTGAAAGATCAAGTATTTGCTCGTAATGTGCTTATGACTTGATATTACCTGACGATTTTTTTGCCAAATCAAACTGATTATGCGCGCGCTAAATTTACTCACTCTAATCTTTTGTATGGCTAGCCTCAGTGCCATTGCCCAAAAGAAGATGTATCTCGAATACGACAATGATTGCCTTACCCGGATGGAATACCAAAAAATCTCCGGTAACGTAGGCGAAAAGCTGATTCATTTTTACGGTTCTCCCGTAAATAATACTCGCTTGATTCTTCAAACGGATAATGCGACCGAAAGGACTTCCATTGCTAGACCTGCCGGGATATCAAAATGTTCTTCCGTAAGATTGGATCAATCCCTTGCCCGGCAGTTAAATACCGGGTCAGTGGATCTTTATATCGTTTCCAGAACAAAAGACGGTAGATACAAGACCGTTATGGTGGATAGGGTATCATCTATCAGCAATAGCGGCAAGCAAATGACCCTTAAGAATAATGGTCATGCCTTCTCTTATGATGCCTCCAAATTTGTCGGAGCTGATAATCTTTCCGATTTACCGCATAACTCTGCTGTTTATTTTCAAGGAGAAAATGGTTATCGTTGCGTAAATAACTATACCTTCAAGAGAACCACGCTTAATACCTGCGGTAGTTACACCAATTATTCCATTGTTCCTGAATTAGGGGTGATGCGGGTAGAGGAAAGGGAGTACGGAGGAGCTTATTCCGCCGTTTTACCTTCTTATGAGCTATATACCATCAATCATTTGCCGGTGGACAGTTATGCGGATGGCGTTTGTTCCGGTAGAAGAATGGATGATCCCACTATCATTACCATCCCGGACGCGGTGGTAAGCACAGCCGCACCGGCTCCCGCACCCAAGGTTGAATTTTACCAACCACCGGCTACCATCAGTGATTATCCGATGGAATACGGTGAACCTACGGTTTATGAGGAACGACCATCCGTTCCATCCGATTTTGATATTTGCGGAAAGCAGGAGAGGGATGGCTTCCATATCGTTAGACAAGATGAAACCTTGTATAGCATTGCCAGGACTACCGGCGTTTCCGTTAAGCAACTGCAGCGATTAAATAATATTCCCGATCCAAAAAGAATCCCGGTTTGTACCGAGATTAGGCTGGAACCCGAGGAATTGGATTTAGATGATGTTTTTGTAGAGAAAGGAGGAGAAATTCCCGTGAGCTACGAGGAAAAACCCACCGAGGCATCCGCGGTAATGGTGAATAAACGTCCTTGTGATGTTGAATCCGCTGAGGGTATTCATATCGTAAAAGACGGGGAAAGCCTTTATGGAATTTCAAGAAAATACGGTTTTACGGTAGAGAAATTTATGGACATTAACGGCTTGGAAAATGACGTAATTTCTCCCTGCATGGTACTGAAGACTTCAGATTGTAATTGTCCGGCTGATACCAAAGGAGATTTAACTGAAAAAGGAGTTACTCCAACGGAATACAACGTAACGTTTACCGATTTCGAAAAGGATTTATTAGAGAAGGGTGGTGATTATGGTGAGCCGGTGTACCACATTCTTAGAAAAGGGGAAACCCTTTATGGGCTTTCCAAGAAATTTGAGGTTTCCGTTGAAAAATTGGAGGCACTGAATAATATCAATGACGAAACGAGTCTTCCCATCGGAACCAAGATTAGAATCAAGTAAGGAATTGTTCCCTTTTGATTGAACCATAAACCCTGATGACGGTTTTAACCGTCATCAGGGTTTAATTTTTACGACATGAGTCAGTCTATCCACAATTTCACGGTAAAAGATGCAAGAGGCGAGGATGTTTCCTTGGCCGATTATAAAGGCAAAGTCCTTTTGATCGTAAATACGGCAAGCCGTTGCGGATTCACTCCGCAGTTAGGGGCGATGTCCATGCTCCACAAGGAATTTGCCGGGAAGGATTTTGAGATTTTGGCATTTCCCTCCAATGATTTTGCGGGACAAGAACCATTAAATGGTGAGGCGATAGAAGAATTTTGCGTACTTAAATTCCAAGCGGAGTATCCTGTTTTTGATAAAATCAAAGTAAAAGGGGAAAATGCCCACGAGCTCTACAAGTTTCTTTCCGATAGAAATTTAAACGGAAACGTAAATTCCGTTCCGAAATGGAATTTTCATAAGTACCTTGTGGATCAGGAAGGCAAGGTTGTTGATTATTACTATTCCATAACCAGCCCTACCTCGAAAAAGATAAAGAACAGGATTAAGAAATTATTGGAAGAATGAAAGTAGACGTCCTTGCCGTTGGCGTTCATCCGGATGATGTAGAGTTATCATGTAGCGGAACCCTTTTAAAGCATATCGATCAAGGCGGAACCGTTGGGTTGCTTGACTTAACCCGAGGGGAGTTAGGAAGCCGGGGAACAGCTGAAACTAGGGATGCAGAAGCAGCGGATGCCGCTAAAATAATGGGTGCATCTTTCCGGAAAAACGTGGCGATGGCTGATGGTTTTTTCCAATACAATCCTGAGAATATCAAAAAAATTATTGAAGTAATTCGTTGGTGTAAACCGGATGTGGTTCTTGCCAATGCCATCAGGGATCGCCACCCTGATCATGGCCGGTCCGCCAAGTTGGTATCGGATGCCTGCTTTTATTCCGGTTTAATAAAGATTGAAACCAAGGACGAAGAAGGGAACGACCAGGAAAAATGGCGACCTCGTGCCTTGTATCATTACATCCAAGATTATCACATCAAGCCGGATTTCGTGGTGGACATCAGCCCCTATATTGATAAAAAAATGGAGTTGATTTTTGCCTACAAAACCCAATTCTATAATCCGGAATCCAAGGAGCCCGAGACACCCATTTCATCGCCTGAATTCATTGAATTCATCAAGTCCAGGAACCGTGAATTCGGGAGACCGGCCGGATTTACTTTTGCGGAAGGATTTACCGTGGCAAGAACACCGGGGGTCAAGGGGATTACCGATTTGATCTAGAATCAATCAATAAGTCGGAACCAAGTAATAAAAATTGGGGTTGAAGGCATAACTATTTCCCTGCCTTCGGGGCTTTTACTATTTTTGCAGCCCATTAGGGAAAAACGATTTTTATCTCATAAAAAAACGAATCACATGCAATTGAGCGAACAAGAAGTCGTTCGACGGGAAGCCTTGGCGAAAATGAGGGATTTGGGCATTGACCCATACCCCGCCGAGCGCTTTGAGGTGAATGCTTACGCCACTGAAATCAAGGAGAATTTTGATGCGGAAAAAGGGAACTACCAAGAGGTTTCCCTTGCGGGACGTATCATGATGAAACGGATTATGGGTAAGGCTTCCTTCGCTGAATTGCAGGACTCCTCCGGTAGAATCCAGATTTACGTTAACCGTGATGAAATCTGCGAAGGGGAGGATAAGACCCTTTACAATCAAGTTTTCAAGAAACTATCCGATATCGGTGATTTTATCGGAATCAAAGGGTTTGTTTTCCTTACACGTACCGGTGAAATTTCCGTTCATGTCAAGGAATTCCGCTTTTTGAGTAAGTCCTTGCGTCCATTACCCATCGTAAGAAGAGTGGAAAACGCGGAAACCGGTGAAGTTGAAATTTTTGATGCCTTTACCGATCCTGAATTGAGGTACCGACAGCGTTACGTTGATTTGGTAGTAAATCCTGAAGTACGCCAAATTTTCATGAAGCGTAGCAAGGTGATCAATTCCATGCGTTCTTACTTTGACGAGCAAGGATGGATGGAAGTGGAAACACCAATCCTTCAGCCGATTCATGGTGGAGCCGCCGCGCGTCCGTTTGAAACGCACCACAACACTTTGGATATGCCGCTTTACTTGCGTATCGCCAATGAGTTGTACCTAAAGCGTTTGATCGTAGGTGGTTTTGACGGTGTATACGAGTTCGGGAAGATGTTCCGCAACGAAGGAATGGACCGTACCCACAACCCGGAGTTTACCTCCATGGAAATCTACGTTGCCTACAAAGACTACGATTGGATGATGGGTATGGTAGAGGAATGCATAGAGCGAGTTTGCATTGCCGTAACCGGCGGAACCGACGTAACGGTAGGGGAGAATGCCATTTCCTTTAAAGGACCATACCGCCGTTTGAGCATGTTTGATTCCATTAAGGAGTACACCGGGATTGATGTATCCGAAATGGATGAGGACGGCTTGCGCCAAGTGTGTAAGGACCTACACATTGAAACGGATAACTCAATGGGTAAAGGAAAATTGATTGATGAAATCTTTGGTGAAAAGGTAGAGGATCACTTGATCCAACCTACCTATATCACGGATTACCCGATTGAAATGACACCGCTTGCCAAGAAGCACAGATCCAAGGAAGGTTTGGTGGAACGTTTTGAACTTTTCGTAAACGGAAAGGAAATCGCCAACGCATATTCCGAGTTGAATGATCCGATTGACCAACGCGAACGCTTTGAGGACCAATTGAAGCTTGCGGAAAGAGGTGACGACGAAGCCATGGCACTGGATGAGGATTTCTTACGTGCTTTGGAATACGGAATGCCACCAACTTCCGGTCTAGGAATCGGAATTGATCGTTTGACCATGATGTTGACCAATCAACAATCCATACAAGAGGTTCTTTTCTTCCCTCAAATGAAGGCGGAAAATAAGGGCTAGGCGTTTTTTGCGTCAAGCAAAACGGAAAAAGGAAAACCCTGCCGGCTTGCCGGCAGGGTTTTCCTCTTTTCGGGAACCTTCTTAAAAATAGGCTCAATTAGGCAAATCTGTTGCTGGATTTTCAACTAGGTGCTCCTCTAAAA
>JAHDDF010000597.1 GCA_020629475.1 Saprospiraceae bacterium | reverse complement strand
AGGAAGTACGGCACGGTAATTTTTGTGAATGGGTGCTTCTGGCATGGTCATAAACATTGTGAAAAAGGTCGCCGCCGACCAAAAACCAGAAAAGACTGGTGGGAAAATAAAATCAAGAATACCCAAAAAAGGGACTTGAGAAAAACGGTTGAATTATTAGGTTTAGGATGGCAAGTGATTACCATATGGGAATGTCAATTGACTGTCACTGAAGTTGATGAAACTTTTAAAAAGTTGGTACGGAAATTGAGAGATTTTAAAACGTAAGTATTATTTTTGTTATCCCCTGAAAAAACTGTAACTTATTTTTAACATTACGTTATAAAACATAGATACCCCTAAAGCAGTTTAAAGAGTACATTTTATTTGAGCCAGATGTGGGTCGTTTTCGGGAAAAGTCTCGAAACGGCTCATTTTTTTTGCCCCTACTCTTCCTTGTCCGTATCTTCCCTTTGGAAATTTCCCTTAGTTATGGCGAAAATCAATATGATTCCTCCCGATGAAATTTTTACGAAGGAGGAAATAAAAGCACTGATGCAACGCTCCGATTGGCGGGGCGGTTTTGAAATAATCAGGATTTGGTTTTGGATTATTGCTGCCTTTACTCTGGTAGCGGTTTTCCCTAATATACTTACCGTAATCATTGCCCTTTTTATTCTTGGTGGTAAACAGTTGGGTTGTGCCATCATCATGCATGATGCCTCTCATTACTCCTTGTTTAAAAGCCAAAAGTTAAATCGAACCATAGGTAATTTTTTTGGTGCTTGGCCGGTGCTGAACAATGTTCAACAATACCGTCCTTACCATCTCAAGCACCACCGCCATGCAGGAACTGAAGATGATCCAGACTTGCGCTTGGCATTGAATTTCCCTACCTATTTAGGTTCGTTTATCCGGAAAGTACTTAGGGATTTAAGTGGCGTGAATGGTGTCAAGGGCGTTTTAGGGGTTTTAGCCATGCATATTGGTATTTTAAAGTATAATCTAGGCGGAACTGCGGAAAAGCTTAAGACTAAGCTTACTTCCAAGGAGGTGTGGAAAAACCTTCGGGGTCCCATTTTTTTCCATTTGGTCTTGTTTGGTGTTTTATTCGCGATAGGTCGTCCTTGGTTGTATCTCCTTTGGTGGGTAGCTCATCTTACAACCTTCCAGTTCTCCTTACGCATCCGTTCCATGGCGGAACATAGTATGACGCCGGATGTATCCGATCCATATCAAAACGTTCGTACTACTTACGCCAATCCCATTGAGAAAATCCTTTTCGCTCCCTTGTACGTGAACTACCATGCGGAACACCATTTGTTGATGGGTGTTCCCGCTTATAATTATCCCAGAATGCACAAGATGCTCCTTGAAAGAGGTTTCTTTGAAAAAGGTGTTTTGTCTAAAGGGTATTGGCCGCTCATTAAGCAAGCGGCAAGTATGAAAAAGCAAGCTGCATGATGCCATCCTTCCGTGGTAAACGATCCGCAAGAACAAGCGTGGAGATCGACGGGATTACCGTGCCCGTTCGGGTGCATTATGAGCGCCGCCGGAATGTACGCTGTTCCATCGGGCAAAAGGAAGCCATTTTGCGCTTGCCCAATTATCTCCTACCCGGTCAAGAAAAGAAGCATTGGCAGTGGTTTACGGATTGGCTCTCAAAGAACAAGGAAGCCCTCCGTGAAAAATTTTCACCTGATTTATACGAGGACGGAGACCTTCTTACGGTAGGCTCACGCTCATATATCATAAAAATCGAATATTCTGACAACAAGAGTCACACGGGAAAAGTCACAAAAGACGGATTTATCGCATTAAAATTGGTCAAGGAAGACCCACAATTAGCGCGTTCCGTAAAGCGACTTTTATCTAGAATTGTAGCAAAGGATTTCCAAGCGGAAATGGAGGGACGGGTTGATCATTGGAACGATAATTATTTTAAAACGGAGATTAATTCCGTTCGCTTAAAATATAATTCAAGCAATTGGGGGAGTTGCTCCTCCAAGGGAAATAT
>JAHDDF010000596.1 GCA_020629475.1 Saprospiraceae bacterium | reverse complement strand
GGGGACGGTCGCTTCGCTCCCTTATGCTGACTCTCCACAAAAAATCGCCGTAATATCGAACGAACGGGGGGCAATACGTCCCCCTGTAACGGTCGGGTTTTCCATCGGGGAAAATTCGAGGGGTTCGACTCCCCCACCCGGCTCCGATTTCACTTTTTCAAATCATCAAAGGAAGGAATTGCCCGAAGGGCAACAGCCCCTCCTATTGGCAAAATCAAGGAAATGCAAAAAGGAATGTTAGATAATTTATTGAAGTACTCCCCTGCGGTCGGTTTGTGGGCTTTGGTACTTTCCTTCATCGTTACCGGCGGGATTCAGATGTTTTTTTACGTCGACGTATTCGCCGATAAAATGGATATCGGTTTCGCCTACGCGGCAGGGATAGCCATCGCGGTTATCATCCAAGGCGCCCGCTTCGCCTTCGGGATTCAGGCGGTGTCCGAAAGTTACCACGGTAAATTCGGGAAGATGCTCGTGGGGCTTTTCTTTTCCATAGGCGTGACCATATTGGAAACTTACGAGTTCGCGGAAATTTCCGAAGCATGGCTCCGGGAGGATTTTGCCGGGGCTACCCAGTATATGTTATTCGCCGTGCTTTGGATCGGCTTCGCCTTGGAGGTACGGTTGATTATGAACGTATCGAACGGCGGCACATTCACGGGTAACGACCACGATGAAAATACAGGGGCTTTCCCGGAAAAAGTACCGCAAACAAGGCAGGAAAAGCCCCGAAACCCGGAACCTACCCACCACAAAGTCCCGAACGGAAACCTGAACGGAAATTTTCCGATAGCCACGGGGCGGTAAAATCCCCCCGTGGCGACAAGAAACCAAAGCGAAGGGCTGATTATGCCCGGAACTTGGAAAAGGTACGGAAGGCAATGACCCAAATCGGGTTCGACGGCGGGAAAGTTACCACGGGGGAAGTTTCCAAAATGACGGAACTATCCGAAAGAACCGTAAGGAAACTTATCAAGGAAGTAAAGCAAGAACAATCCAAGCATAAGCAGTGAATCCTACCGTTTCCATAGTACAAGGCGTTTCCCCGAAAGTGGTAAGATATACCACCTTGCGGGATTTAGTCCGGGAATTTACCGCGAATGAATCCTTAATAGGTAAGGGTGTTTTACTGCGTAGATGGAAGGAACATTCCCCGGATACTTACGAAAGGGAAAAACTGAACTTGCCGGGTTTCGTACTCGGCAAGTTCAGCAAACGTTCCGTTGAGGGCATGGAGGAATACAGCCCCGTTCTTGCCTTCGATATTGATCACATCCCTTCACGGTACAAGTACTTAAGGATACGCGAAGCATTACGGAAATGGCATTACACCTATATGAATTTCCCTTCCGTATCGGGGCAGGGGATAAGGGTATTCGTAAGGACGGCATCAAGCCCCGAAGCCCACAAGGAATTTTATTCCGCGATAGCGGAAGCCCTCTCGATGGCGGTGAACGTCAAGACCAAATCCGAAATCAGGGAGGAATGCAGGGAAGCGGGGAAGACGTCCAAGGAAATCAAAGACCACCTAAGTAAGACCCTGCATATTGATGACGTTACCAGTGACCTTTCCCGCTTGTGGTTTTATTCGGGATTGGAGGATAAATCGGATCTATTCATAAACGATAACGCGGCGGTTTTTGAACTGCCCAAGGAAACGGTGACGCAAGGACCGGTACACCAAAAAACCGATGGATTCGGTAGGCGTACCGAAAGGGAGAAGGTGGAGGACTTGATTAGCCAAATCAAGGAAAAGGGAATAGACATTACCGGGGCGTGGCGCGACTGGTGGAAAATAGCCTGTGCCTTATCCGATGAATTCGGGGAGGGCGGCAGGGGCTTTTTCCATGACGTATGCGGTTTTTACCCGGACTATGATTTCAAGCATTGCGACCGGGAATACAACCGTGCCTTATCCAAGACCGGCAGGACGAAAACCACCATTGCCACCTTTTACGAGTATTGCAAGCGGTACGGGATTATGTTTTCCTACAAGAA
>JAHDDF010000096.1 GCA_020629475.1 Saprospiraceae bacterium | reverse complement strand
ATCCCGGAGTAGTTCCTGTAACTACTACATTATCAACTCCTCCACCGTATGCCCAAGCACCGGCATCGTTGTAATTAAATTGAATACTCACAGTTGCATTACCTACATAAGGAGTTAAATCTATTGTAGATGCTGCTACAAAAGCAACGGTAGATTCACTTGAAGTCGAAAAATTAGTTTCGGTTGAAGCCATATTCTCGATTTGGGTATAATTTGTCCCGTCCGTACTAACCCAAACAGTCATGGACTCACCAAGGTTTCCACTGAAGGCGTAATCAAAATCCAGGGATGCGGAAGAATAGCCCGTCAAATCGAAATCAGGAGAAAATAAACCTGAATCGGTTTGATTGGTATTGTTGGCATCGTCATTAGTGTAGGCAAAAGTCCCTCCGTTTGTTGCCGCATCAAAAATCAAGTAAGTTGATGTTGCGGTAGCGGCGGTACCAAGCCCCCAAGTGTCACCACCATTAGGATTATTAACCGTAAATCCTCCACCATCTACTTCAAAGTCAGCGGAAAGTACTGTTGTACTGGTTCCTGCCCCTACCATAACCGGACCATCATCATCATTAATGGTAAGGGTGTATGTTCCCGAACCGATTTGAGCGTCCGCGCTTCCGGTAGTCGCCGTAATTACAACGGTTTCATCCATTTCGTCCATGGCATCCTCGGTAACGGTAATCGTTACCGTTTGATTTGCCGTTGAACCGGCAGGGAAAGTAACGGAAGTAGCGGATAGGTTATAATCCTCACCATTTGTGGCAGTACCCCCAAGCGCAAGATTAACTACTACGTTGGAAGGAGGCGCAGCAGTGATTCCTAGTGTTACAGTGATATCATGCGTGTTACATGAGCTCAACTCCATATCGGTAGCCGCATCAGGGGCAAAGCTAACCGTAGGGGTAACGTTACATTTCGCCGCGGCAGCGGTTTGAAGAGATGAACGTGAACCGGTCAATACAGCAGATACCCTAGCTTTTTGTCCGGTGGTAAACATGTATAGTGATTGGTCATAACAGTAATCCATATAGTTCATGAACATGTCATTGGAGCCGCAAGAACTCTGCGGGTGAACCGGGTTTCCGCCATAACTATCTCCTTGATCAGGAGTATCCGCTACTTGATCTCCCGCGTTTCCGCATGCACCGCCATCATCACCCCAAATGTGGTAAAGACCTAACCAGTGACCTACCTCATGGGTACCGGTTCTTCCTAGGGCATAAACACCTCCATTAGGATTAGGAACCGCAACGGAACCTACGCTAGAGGTCAAGCACACTACACCATCCGTAGAGGCGGCACCTCCCGGAAATTGCGCCCAACCCAGTAGACCACCACCAATGTTTGCTACCCAAAAGTTCAAATAGCTATCACGATCCCAAACCGTAGCAGGCTTGACGGTATTGTCAATGGTATTGCTTGTGTAAGAGTTTGAGCCGTAATCATATCTCATGATTCCGGTGGTTGCTGCACCTGAAGGATCTACGGATGCCAAACAAAATTCAACCTCAAGGTCATCCGCCGCGCCTTGGAATTCGGCAGGGACATTTCCGAAATCGGAATTCAAAGCACGAAAATCCAGATTTAACTGGTTCAATTGCTCAAGAAGGTAAAGGTCCGCAATGTTATTCCCCGAGCCAACGGCTTCACCGTTATGGATTACGTGGAAGACCACGGGAATGGTAATTACGGCTCGTCCTTCAGTAAGGAAAGGGTTCGTTTCAATGGCGTTCTCCATTTCCGCTTGGATTTGTTGCCAACGGGTAGCACGTTGCGGATCATTTTGAACTTGTTGGTTGTAAACGTCCATGGTATGGCATGAACGCTGCGCGTTTACATCAATGGCAAAAAGACCGATCAATGCGAACAGGATAAAAGTAATTCTACCGTTCATTTGAAAAGTTTGTGGTAAAAAATGAGTTACTGATTGCTAATGTCCTTGGCTTAGGGCGCTGATTTGTGGAGCGGGTGCGAATATATTAAATGAATTCTAATAAATAAAAAATCACCCTGTCACTAAACTGTAGTAACAGGGTAATTTTGGTTTTTTAACAGTTTCGTAAAATTATTGTCGGCAAGAACAGCCGGCAGGCATAAATCCACCTGTATTTTGATGCCAAGGAAAGTTTTGGGAGTTCTTGGAGGACTCCCAAAAGAACTCCTTTCGTTTGGTGTCATAATTCCCGACTTCATTCATCGTGGAGGCATCGTATAGCCTTCCGTTTATCATGGTATACTTGATAAATTCGGTATTCTCGATATTATCCAAAGGATTTTTATCAAGGACGATTAAATCCGCTAATTTCCCGGCTTCCAAGGTGCCTATATGATCATCCATCCCTAAGTAAACCGCGCCATTTATGGTTGCCGCCTTCAATGCTTGATGATTGCTCATGCCTCCTTGAACAAACATCCAAAGTTCCCAGTGCGCACCCAATCCTTGCAGTTGCCCATGCGAGCCTAAATTTATATTCACACCGTTTTCCTGTAATTTATTACAAGATTCCGATACCAGAATATGACCGTTATCATACTCTTCCTGAGGAAGCATGGTTCGATGCCTACTCCTTGAATCAACAATGGCTCTTGGCGTAAAGGTGAGCAATCTCTCCTTATTCCAAACCTCGGTGTTTTGATAATAATAATACTCACCATTCACCCCGCCATAATTTACGATTAGGGTAGGGGTGTTATGGGTTTTGGTTCTTTTCCAAAGTTGGATGACATCATCATGTAAAGGCGCTACGGGAATATTATGCTCTACCCCGGTATGCCCGTCCACCACCATGCTCATGTTATGGTAGAAAAAGGAACCGCCCTCAGGAACTACCATAATGCCTAATTCCCTGGCCGCTTCCATAACTTGCTGTCGTTGATCCCTTCTGGGTTGGTTGTAACTTTTAACGGAAAAAGCACCATAAGCTTTTGTTCTCCGCAAAGCGGATTTTGCATCCTCCAAGGAGTTCACCACGGCTTTGAAATCACCATCTGCACCATAAAGGATGGTTCCGGTAGAGAACATCCTAGGTCCAACCATTTTACCCGCCTTTATCATTTCGGAGTGGGAAAAAATCATTTCGGAATTGGAGGAGGGATCATGGGCGGTCGTAACACCGTAAGCCAAATTCGCGAAGTAATGCCATTGCTGCTGTGGGCTCATTCCGTAATAGAAGTTACCCGCATGGGCATGCACGTCAACAAACCCCGGCATAATGGTTTTACCGGTAGCATCAATCACTTTTGCCTTCTTGGGGATATCCAAGTCTTTTCCGACTCCCTTGATTTTATTTCCTTCGACCAAAACGGTCCCTCCTTCAATGACCTCATTGCCGTTCATGGTTATGATTCGGGCATTGGTGAAGGCGATTATTCCTTCGGGTTTATCATGTTCCAGGGTTAATTGGATTTTTAATCCGACGGTATCAATCGGCGGTAGGGAATCCACCGCTCCTTCCAAGAAGAGGAATCTTTCCCTTAATTCGTCCGTGTAATACTCATTTCCTAGCGTCCAATGTAGTTTCTTTCCGTCCTTCGACCAATGAAGATTAATACCGGCATCACGCCCCACTTTTGCTACGGGGAACGCCTTTGTATCCGCTGTTAATCCAATGGGTTTTCCCGTTTTGGGCATGGGTGCGATATAAACCTTGTATAACTCTGAAAAAGCGATCCACTTATCATCCGGGCTAGGGACCCATTGATTGGCATATTTGGAATTGAAATGGATCATTTCATCCGTTCCATCCAGTTTCACACTTTTAAATGCCTTCGCTAAACCTCCGAAAAGGTAACCTCCGGTATTGTAGTAAATTCTATCACCTTTTGCATTAAACCTTGGGTTCTCCCCTTGGGGGGTAACCAATTTATCTTCACCGCCCGAAGTAGCTATGGTATATAAACCCGGTTCCTTAGCGTGGTCGTATCCCATTTGGATATTTCCCCCTTCCTTTCTGAATACGATGGTTTTACCGTCAGGGGAAAATTTGGGCGTCCTGTAGATCGCCTTCTTGGTGGTAATCGCCCTGGATTGACCGGTGGCAATATTCATAATCCGGATAGCCCCTTTGTTTTGGTCATTCCAAGTTACATAAACCAAAGAACGACCATCCCTTGAGAAATCAGGTTCAAACTCAAAATCCTCCCCCTTGGTCAAACGCTTGGGTTTCCCGTTGGGTAAATCCATTTTCCAAAGGTGCCCAACGGCATTAAACACCAAATATTTTTCATCCGGTGAGGTAATACATTGACGAATAACATTGACGTCAAATTTATCGGGTGCAGGATCATTCTTGATTTGAAGCGTTTCCGCGATTTGCATTTCAACATCAACGGTAAAAGGGATATCCTGCGCTTTTCCGGTGGAAACGTTGACTCTCCTAATTTTCCCCTGTCCGGAAATAACGATTTCCTTATCGCCGGGCATCCAAGCAAAGCCGGGATAAATCCCGAAAATGGTCCAAGCCTCTTGCTGGTCCTTGGACAAGCCTTCGTACACAGGCCATTCCTCTCCGGTTTCCAAATCGTGGATGTAAAGAACCGTCTTTGTTCTTACCCTCTTCACATACGCCAATAACTTACCATCATTGGAAATTTGGGGCCGACAAGCACCACCGGGACCACCCGTAACGCGCTTGGTTTTTCCGGTTTCCATATCGTAGCGGTTAATAACGAAAATCTGGCTATTGGGATCCTTATTGTATTGAAAATATCCGCCTTGATACATGTCCTCGGAATAGTAGAGGTATTTCCCGTCAGGGGAAATGCAGGGTTCGTTTACGTCTTGTTGGTCGTTTTTCCTTTCGGTCAATTGCATACCGGCACCTCCGGAGGAATGGTACATCCACATTTCCCCGGCTCCTAGGGAACGCGTGGAGGTGAAATGTTTTCTAGCAATGATATACTCACCGTCGGGCGTAAAAACGGGACCGTTTAAAAGCCTGAAACTCTCCTTGGTAATTTGCTTCGCGTTTTCCCCGTTCGTATCCATTACCCAAACGTTATCGCCTCCAGCTCTATCCGAAGTAAAGGTGATCTGCTTTCCGTCAGGCGAGAATCTTGGCTGTACCTCGAAAGGGATTCCTCCTTTGAGCAATTTTGCTTTACCGCCTGAAATCGGGAGGGAATATATATCCCCTAGTAAATCAAAAACAATGGTTTTGCCGTCAGGGCTTAGGTCAAGATTCATCCAAGTTCCTTCATTTACGGTAAAGGAAATGTCTTTGTAAGGATTAGGGGGTGCCGCTACATCCCATTCCGGTTTGTCCTGGGCTTTCAAAGCCAAACAAAAACCGAACAGGCATAAACTGAGCATTAATTTTTTCATGGTGGAATGTGGTATTTGATTGGTGAAATTAACAAAACCGGGAAACTGTTCACGGGCTAAATCGATAGGAAACGGAAGTAGCCTAAAAACAAGAGTATAAAAAGAGAAACACCCCTTGCTACTGCAAGAGGTGTTTCTTATTATTTATCCCGGTTTATGGGTTGTCAGGTCAGAAGACCTGACAAGGGAGAGTGAATTTACTCGTCTCCTTCAGCTTTATCCTCAGGAAGAAGGATAAACTGCTTGATTTCATCGAAGTTGAATATCTTCTTCGCCATTGCTTGTACGGCATCACCGTTCAATGCATCCACATACTTCTCGTAGTGCTCCATACCGATTTTGGTAGGGTCCAAATCATTTTTGTAAGCTCTGCTCAAGTAGCCGCTCCAGAAACGATTCTCTTTCAAGTTCTTGATACGCTCTTGACGTTGCGTTTCAGTAACCTTAGTGATTTCCTTTTCAGCGGTAGGAGCGTCCATAACCGCCTTGATTTCCTCTTTGGTAAATTCCACCAATTTTTCAACTTCAGCCGGATCCGCGTTGAAGAAAATAAGAACGGAATACTCCTCGTTCGGCCATCTTTCAACGGAACCCTGAACTTGAACACCGTAAACGCCACCTTCATCTTCACGAAGTTTTTCGCGCAATTTGATGCTCAAAACTGAAATCATGGATTGGAAATCATAGCGCGCTTGGGCATCATCCCAATCGAAATCACCGGAGAATACGATTCCGGCAAAAGCTTTTGGTGCTTGTCCCTTCTTGAAGGTCTCAACGATTTTACCCGGAGCGGTAGGTGCGTTCACGTCCTTCCAAGTTTCCTTTCTACCTGTCGTAGGAAGATTTCCTAGGTATTGGGCAATCTTAAGACCTGCTGCCTTCGTATCGAAGTTACCCGTGAAAACAAAGGTAAAATCACCGGCATCCGCAAAACGATCCTTGTAAATGCTCATTACCTCGTCCAAATTCACTTTCTCCAAATCCTCTACTTTAGGAAGGATCTGACGACGTGGGTGGTTTTGGGAAAGACTGGTAAACATCTTATCAAAGAAATAGAACTGAGGATTAGCGCCCATAAAGGACATCTGGGTCTTCATTTGGGTCATGTAAGCGTTCATGGCATCCTCGTCTTGACGTGGCTCCGTGAAATACAAGTAAACCAACTGAAGCATGGTCTCGAAATCATCCGGAGAGCAGGAGCCATTGAATCCTTCCTCTAGTTCACTGATAAACGGAGTAACGCTTACGGTTTGACCCGCCAACATTTTACCCAGCTCAATTTGGGAGAATTTCCCTACACCGGATTGTCCGATAATCGGTGTGGTTTGGGAAGCACTCATGTAACGCGCGTCCTCGATTAGGGAGTGGCCACCCGGGGAGTATGCGTTCATCAAGATTTCATCATTCTTGAAATCCGTTGGCTTAAGGATAACCTTAATACCATTGGCAAGAGTCATTTCCGTAACACCGATTCCTTCCAGTTCCTTCACTTCTTTTGGAGCGGTCGGTTTCAATGGCGTTGCCAATAAAGGCTCATCGGATACCTTATCAACGTAAGCCTTAACCTCGACACCTTTCATCTTCTCGATGGTAGCCATGATTTCAGCCTCGGTCGGAAGGGTGATTCCTTCCTTTTCAGGACCCGTTACTACAATAACACGGTTCTCGTCAGTAATCCAATTTTTAGCCAAGCCATTTACTTCTTGGATTGTAATGGTCGGTACCCACTTGTTATACAAGTCCATGGTTTGCTTAGGGGACGGGGTAGGGGTTCCTTCCAAGAAATTGGAAACATAACGCATCGCCAAACGACGGGATTGCGTCTTGTCCGCTTCCTTGTATTGCTTCTCCACGTTGTTCAACATTGCTTTCTTAGCACGCTCCAACTCCGTAGCGGTGAACCCGTGTTGCAAAACACGCTCATTCTCTATCAACAAAGCTTCCATTCCTTTCAAAACGCCATTCGGCTCAACGCCTGCCGCGGAATAGTAAAAGTCCTTGGTACGGATGAAGTTGGTGTAAGAAGAGAATCCATAAAGGAAAGGAGGGTTAGCGGATTGCGTCAACTCCTCCATACGGGTGCTCAACATACGATTGTACAAGCTGTGAACCATGGATTTTCTGTATGAACCCATGCTTCCTTTCTCCATTGCCGGGTGCTTGTAAAAAATTTGAACTTGGGTATTGGAAGCTTCCTTATCCGTAGCGATAGCTACCAGGGTTTCCTTGTGGTTGGGAACCTCGTATTCTTTCTTCGCTCTTGGATTTTCAGGATTTGTTTTTCCCGCGAATTGCTCCTTGATTTGCTTTTCTACGGCATCCACATCCACATCACCAACTACAACTAATGCCATCAAGTCAGGACGATACCAATCATTGTAAAAACGGGTAAATGCGTCATATGGTGCATTCTGAAGAATTTCGGGCTTACCGATGGGTAAACGCTCAGCGTAACGGGAATCCTTGAAAATAAGCGGGAACCACTTATCACGCATTCTTTCTTGGGCACCAAGACCGGAACGCCATTCTCCCATTACCACACCACGCTCCTTATCGATTTCCTCTCCTTCGAAAGTAACCTCGGAAGCCCAGTCGCTAAGAACCAACATACCTTTGTCAAAAAGTTCTTGATCATCCGTTCTTACTTGAAGCATGTATACCGTCTCGTCGAATGAAGTATAAGCGTTCAAATCAGGACCGAATTTAGTTCCAACGGATTCAAGGAAATCCACCAATTCCGATTTCTTAAAATTCGTGGTCCCGTTAAAGCACATGTGCTCGGTGAAGTGGGCAAGACCTAACTGATCCTCATCCTCTTGCATGGCACCCGCATTAAGGGCAAGGCGCAATTCAGCACGGTTTTCAGGTTTAGCGTTCTTTTGGATGTAGTACTTCATTCCGTTAGGAAGCGTACCTGTACGAACACTCTCGTCCATAGGGACATCCACTTTTGCCCAATCGGGCTTTCCTTCTGCCATTCCGACTAGGGTTTCGTCATTACCGCTAGGTTTTTCCTCAGCGGGAGGGGCGGCTACGTCCGTTGTTACCTTTGGCGTACAAGCCCAGATAAATAGCGCGGCCGTTAGGGCAAGACCGGCTTGGAACATTCTACGTTTTGTAATCATGGTGATATTACGATTTGATTAAATGCGATGTGATTGTTGATTAGATTGAGGTTCAATTGCGGAAAAAGTGTTGAACTTTCCCCATAATCTTATATTTGCGCCGAAATTAAGGAATCATTCCGCTAGGAAATGCATTTAAGCGTGAAAGGGTTGTCGTTTATTAGATGATCGTCCCCCTTTTTCCGATAAAAATCAATTTTGATACCCTATGACGAAGCCGAAAAGATACCTCGTTACATCAGCCTTGCCTTACGCAAACGGTCCTTTACACATCGGACACTTAGCAGGGGCATACCTTCCCGCAGATATTTTTGTCCGTTTCCTTAGGATGAAAGGGGAGGACGTGGTTTTTGTTTGCGGTTCCGATGAGCACGGTGCCGCCATCACGCTTCGTGCAAAATCAGAGGGTATCGAACCCCAAGACGTGGTTGATAAATATGACGCCTTAATCAAGGAGACATTTGAAAAGGTAGGAGTTGCATTTGATATTTATCATCGTACCTCTTCCGAATTGCATCATGAAACGGCTCAAGACTTCTTTAGGGTTTTAAATGATAAGGGAGAGTTCGAAAAGAAGACCTCCGAGCAATATTACGACCCGGAAGCCAAGCAATTCCTTGCGGATAGATACATAACCGGAACTTGCCCTAAGTGCGGTCACGAGGAAGCATACGGCGATCAGTGTGAAAATTGCGGTTCAACGCTTTCCCCTACGGATCTCATTAACCCTAAGTCTAAACTAAGTGGCGGTACGCTTGAATTAAAGCAAACCACCCATTGGTACTTACCCATGGACAAGTACGAGGAATGGCTTCGTCCTTGGATAGTTGACGGAAAATTAGACGGGGAGGAGCATCATGATCCTAAGGAATGGAAGCAGCATGTCCTTGGGCAATGCAAATCTTGGTTGGATGGCGGGCTTCAAGCGCGTGCCATGACAAGAGACCTTTCCTGGGGTGTTGATGTACCCCAAGAACTCGAAGGTTCCGAAGGGAAGAAACTTTACGTTTGGTTGGATGCGCCGATTGGATATATCAGCGCTACCAAGCAATGGGCGAAGGATAAGGGCAAGGATTGGGAAACCTATTGGAAAGATGAGGAAACGGAGTTGGTTCATTTCATCGGAAAGGACAATATCGTTTTCCACTGCATCATTTTCCCGATAATGCTTAAGGCGCATGGCGAGTACGTCCTTCCTAAGAACGTTCCAGCTAACCAATTCTTGAATTTAGAGAGCAAAAAAATCTCTACCTCAAGGAATTGGGCAATTTGGGTGCATGAATTCGTTGAAGAATTTAAGGACAGACCCGACCTCCTTGACACCCTAAGGTATTACATGATTGCCACAATGCCGGAGAACAAGGATAGTGAGTTTACCTGGAAGGGATTCCAAGAGGCTAACAATTCGGATTTGAAGGGGAAATTGGCGAATTTTGTTCACAGGGTGTTTGTACTTTCCCACAAATTCTGGAATGGGGAAGTTCCTTCATTTAATACCGAATTAGAAATAGCATGTTCCGCTGAGGTAGACAAAACATCTACTTACGCTAAGGAGACGGATGAAATCTTATTTCACCTAGAAAGGTTATCCAACTTTATCAAAAAATATGAGTTCAGGTCAGCCCTAAAGGAATTCATTCGTATTGCGGAGCTGGGAAATAGATCTCTTCAAAATAATGCTCCTTGGGCATTGATAAAAACGGATGAGGAAGCGACCAAAACGGTCATGAATGTAAATTTACAAATCGTTGTTGCTTTAAGTATCGCTGCCAAGCCGTTCATTCCGGGAACCTCGGATAGAATGCGTTCTCTCCTGAACTTACCGGAAGTACAAGTAGGGGATTTAGATAAGTTTATAAAGGATTTAAAATCATATTCCCCAACCTTAAGTAGTGGGCATACATTGAATAAATCCTACCACTTATTCACCGACCTAAAAGACGATTGGGTAGCCAGTCAAATCCAAAAGTTAGAGGATAGTCAAGAGACTGCGATTGAATATCCTGAACTAAAAGAGGAAGCAACCTTTGATGATTTCCAAAAAATGGATCTCCGTACCGCTACTATTCTTACTGCGGAAAAGGTAAAAAAGGCGAAGAAGCTTTTGAAGCTCACCGTTGATTTAGGATTCGAGCAAAGAACGGTAGTTTCCGGCATTGCCGAGTACTATTCACCTGAGGATATCATTGGTAAGAAAGTAGTCCTTTTAGCCAATCTAGCCCCTAGGAAAATTAGAGGCGTGGAATCCCAAGGAATGATTCTAATGGCGGAAAACGAAAAAGGTGAGTTAGGTTTCGTAAGCCCGACAGTAGGCATGACGAACGGCTTTACGGTTAGATAACAACTCTCCCATAGCATTAAAATCACGGCTTTTCCTCAACACATTTGGGGAAAAGCCGTTTTGTTTTGGTACTTTTCGAATACTTACAACCAAACCTAAGATCGGACATCATGTGGAAAACAGTCTTAATCCTGATCTTAACCCTGATAATCGTACCCTTAGTCGCTTTTTATTTTGATGAACCGCTTGTAGGTAAAAAGCTGGACGTTTTATGGCTCCTTGTAAAAATCTACTTGGGTGCCGCTTTAGGAGCTTTTGCATTAAGTACGGTCACCAAGAACTACAGCCAAGTCGATAAATTATGGTCCGTTATTCCCATGATTTATGCTTGGGTGGTTGCCTATCAGTTCGAGTTTGAGCCTAGGGTTTTACTCATGGCAATCCTTGTAAGTGTTTGGGGTATTCGCTTGAGCTATAACTTTACTCGAAGAGGAGGATTCTCTTGGAAATTTTGGACCGGAGAGGAGGATTACCGATGGGAAGTCCTTAGGGCAAAGCCCGAATTCCAAGGGAAAATAAAATGGATGTTGTTTAATCTTTTCTTCATTTCCTTGTACCAAATGGGGCTCATATTGCTGTTTACATTACCCATTTTAAAAGCAGCTGAAGGAACTCCTTTGGGAATATTTGACTACCTATTAGCCGCCTTATTTATTGTTTTGGTCGTCATTGAAACCATTGCCGATCAACAACAGTGGAATTTCCAATCGGAAAAATACAGAAGGATTAATGCCAAGGAAGAATTAGGGGAACCATATTCCGACGGCTTCATCTCTTCCGGATTATGGGGAATGGCAAGACACCCGAATTACGGTGCCGAACAAGCCATTTGGATCATTTTTTACCTCTTTACGATTCCGGCAACGGGAATATGGCTAAACTGGTCCATTGTAGGCTGTCTGTTACTCTTGGTACTTTTCAAAAGTAGTTCTGATTTCAGTGAGGAAATTTCAGCATCCAAGTATCCCAAATACAAGGAATACCAAAAAACCGTTGGTCGTTTCTTACCTAAACTTTTCTAGGAATTGCTAAAAATCGCTTATTCCCCGGTTTACAAGTACGCCCTTCCTGAAGGGCATCGTTTCCCGATGATGAAGTACGAACTCATCCCGGAACAGTTGATGTACGAGGGTAGTGTTACGCAAGACAACTTCTTCCATCCGGAACGATTACCGGAAGAGGTTATCCTAAAAACGCACAGCGAGGAGTATTGGAATAAACTAAAATCCCTAAGTCTTAGCCCTAGGGAAATCCGGAAAATCGGCTTTCCGTTAAGAGAGGATTTGATTATTCGAGGGACGCACATCGCGCAAGGAACCATTGACTGCTGTAAATATGCTTTTGAACACGGGGTGGCAATGAACGTGGCGGGCGGCACCCACCATAGTTTCAGGGATAGGGGAGAAGGGTTCTGTCTGTTAAATGATTTCGCGATTGCCGCTAATTTCCTTCTTGATGAGGGAAGCGTAGAGAAAATCCTAATCGTGGATTTGGATGTACACCAAGGAAACGGGACCGCTAAGATTTTCGAGAATGATCCTAGGGTATTCACCTTTTCCATGCATGGTGAAAAGAACTATCCGACCCAAAAGGAAAAATCGGATTTGGACATCGGATTACCGGATAAGGCAACGGATGAAATGTATTTACCCATTCTCAAGAATACGCTACCAAAACTGATTGACGAGCAAGAACCGGACTTAATCATGTACCTCTCCGGTGTGGATATTATTGAACAGGATAAGCTAGGAAGGCTCTCCCTGAGCATGCAGGGTTGCAAGGAAAGGGACAGGTTCGTTTTTGAAACTTGTAAAAGAAATGAAATCCCTGTAGCCGTAAGTATGGGAGGCG
>JAHDDF010000595.1 GCA_020629475.1 Saprospiraceae bacterium | reverse complement strand
TATCGACGAACGGGGCATCATCCCGGGCAAAAGCTTCAACTGAAGTTTTGGTAAGCGTGTTATTTGGAATGAATTTCGTCATTAAACATAAATTTACGTAATTGCAACAGGGCAGTCAATAAAGCCCACACTTAAAAACCAAATCAGATAGTTTATGTACGGAATGGGAAATATGGACTGGTACATTTTCATGGCAATCGGAGGGGTTATGTCCTTGATTGGTATGATGGTGGGTGCCCGTCTCCAAGCCAAAGCAAAAAAATATAGCGCCATCGGTATCCGCTCAGGTATTACCGGTGCCGAGGTAGCAGCTAGGATGCTGAAGCATTACGGTGTTTCCGGTGTACAAATCCTACAAGGGGAAGGTTTCCTAACCGATCACTACCACCCGGTAAGAAAAACGGTTGTCTTAAGCCCCGCCATTTACGGCGGAAGGAGTATTCTATCAGCGGCGGTAGCCGCGCACGAGGTAGGTCACGCCGTGCAGCATGCCTTCGGTTACGCACCGGTTCATGTGAGATCCGCACTTGTGCCCATCGTTCAATTCTCCGCGAAAATCCAGCAATACGTTCTTTTGGGTGCCTTTATGCTATTTGCGTCCAGCCCCAATTATTCTTGGGTTATGCTTGTGGCTATCGCACTGTTTGCGGTAACCGCATTGTTCTCCATCATTACCTTACCCGTGGAATTCGACGCCACGCGCAGAGGTTTAAAATACTTGGAGGAAAGCGGTTTGACCCAAGGGGAAGAACACGAAGGCGCCAAAGATGCTTTATGGTGGGCGGCAATGACTTACGTTGTAGCGGCACTATCCGCCTTGGTTATGGTTCTTTATTTAATACTACGGTATAGGTCAGGAAACAGGGCGTAACCGAGGCATTGTAAGGAACATCAAATTTCATTACATTTGTAAGGCTTGTACCATTGAAGTACAAGCCTTATGAATTTTAATCTAACAACAATACATCAAACAAATGTCAAATAGAGCCATCCCTTTGGTTGATTTGTCCAAATTCGTCAACGGAACGGAAGAAGAGAGAACCGATTTTATCAATACCCTTGGTAATGCCTTCCATGACGTAGGATTCGTTGGCGTTATCAACCACGGTGTTCCCAAGGAATTGGTCGACGGTTTCTACGGTTCAGCGAAGGATTTCTTTAAGTTACCCGTGTCAACCAAGAAACGCTACGAAATCGAGGCGCTTGCCGGTCAAAGGGGATATACTTCCTTCGGTCGTGAAAAAGCGAAGCAATCCGAGGTTGCCGATTTGAAGGAATTCTACCAATTCGGTCAAGAAGTAGAGGACGGCGATCCCATCAAAGAGGTTTATCCTGATAATATTTATGTAGACGAAACACCTGCCTTCACCAATTTAGGTAGGGATTTGTATAAATCCTTCGAGGTAGCCGGTGGCCACCTTTTGCGTGCCATCGCCATTCATCTTGATTTACCGGAAGATTATTTCGGTAGCCGTATCCATAACGGAAATTCTATTCTTCGTGCCATCCACTACCCTCCTATTACCAAGGAGCCGGATTCCGCTATCCGTGCGGAAGAGCATGAGGACATCAACCTTATTACACTTTTGGTAGGTGCATCCGCAGGTGGTCTTCAATTGATGAACAAGGAGGGGCAATGGTTGGATATCGTGCCGGAAGAGGATGAAATCGTGGTAAACGTAGGCGATATGCTTCAGCGTTTAACCAACGATTACCTTCGTTCCACCACCCACCGCGTGGTAAATCCACCTCGTGAATTGTGGCACACACCACGTTTGTCCATTCCTTTCTTCTTGCACCCGCGTGCGGAAATGGATTTGACTTGCTTGGACAATTGCGTTACCGAGGAGCGCCCGCTTAAGTATGACCCGATTACTGCCGGGGATTACTTGGATGAGCGTTTACGCCAAATCGGTTTGAAAAAATAATCAACGTTCCCGCAACGTTTTTGACCCGTCCTGTACCATGTACATGACGGGTTTTTTAATTCACGATTAAAC
>JAHDDF010000095.1:6900-12653 GCA_020629475.1 Saprospiraceae bacterium | reverse complement strand
TAGGGACAAGGACATGAAGGACTTTAACTCTACTTGGCATTTTAAGCCGGAAGAGATAGATGTACTTATTCTTTCCCATGCTCATATTGACCACTCCGGTCGTATCCCGAAATTGGTGAAGGACGGGTTTAGAGGAGATATTATCTGTACCCACGCCACAAGGAGCCTTTGCTCCATCATGTTGCTGGATAGCGCAAAAATCCAAGAGCGTGATGCGGCTTACCAAAGCAAGCGTACCGGTGAAAATATAGAACCCCTGTATACCAGCGTAGACGTAAAAAAGACCATGGAACTCTTCGTGAGTACCGGTTATGATCGTTGGCATTACATTTCTGATGGTGCTCGTGTATATTTCCGCGATGCGGGACATATCCTAGGAAGTGCTTCCGTAACCTTGGAAATGGATGAGCACGGTAGAACCGTCCGCCTTGGATTTACCGGGGATATCGGTAGGCCCGATCGTCCCATTTTACGTGATCCACAACCCATGCCCAAAGTAGATTACTTGATTTGTGAATCAACCTACGGAAGCAAGGAACACGCCGCTCGGCCTAAGGAATTTGAGAAGTTATTGGGAATTATCAAGGAGGTTTGCGTTGAGAAAAAAGGAAAACTAATTATTCCTGCCTTTAGTGTTGGGCGGACCCAGGAGATAGTTTATATGATGGACCAAATGGCAAACGAAGGCTTATTGCCAAAAGTGCCGGTCTACGTAGACAGTCCCTTAGCCGTAAATGCTACTACCATTTTCGGATCCCACCCTGAATGTTTCGATGAGGAATTATCCGAGTATATCCTTACGGATCCCAATCCCTTTGGTTTTAACCGCCTAACGTATGTTAGAAACGTGGAGGTTTCCAAGGCATTGAATCATACCAAGGAGCCTTGCGTGATTATCAGTGCCTCCGGGATGATGAATGCCGGACGTGTAAAACACCACCTGTTCAATAGCATTGAAAATAAGAAGAACGGAATCCTTATCGTAGGATATTGCGCGCCTTATACACCGGGTGGCCAGTTGAGGGCAGGAGCCAAAGGCTTAACCCTTTTCGGTCAAAGAGTGCAGGTAATTGCGGATGTGTACCAAATGGATTCTTTCTCGGCACACGCGGATAGAAACGAGATTGCCGACTTTATCAAGAACCAAAAAGGAAGGGTTCGCAAGATATTCTTGGTACACGGAACCTTGGATCGTCAAGAGGAACTTAAGGAGTTCTTGGAGGGTGAAAAATACCAAAACATCGAAATCCCTGAATTGGGACAAGAGTACCGAATTTGACAATAACGAAACAGAGGACAAACAGCATAAGCGCGCCGGATAACGTTGACCAATAGGTTTGCCTATAGGCAATATTTTAACTCATTCACGCACAATACCATGATGAAGAAATACCTGATAAGATTTTCCCTTTTAACGGCGGTCGTCCTTGGGCTTTGGGGTTGCTCCCGGCTGGATGATTTTACCAACGCCTCCTTGGAGTTCGATGGTGAATATGCTTCCGCTATTTTGAATAGCCACATCGAAATCGGGGATATCGTAGGGGAATTGGATTCCTCAACGACGATAGAACTTGATGATGACGGATTAATTCACCTCATTTACCGAGGGGATTTTACCCAACGTTCCAGTGATGATGTTTTTGCCAGTATCCCTCAAATCCCGCTTCCGGTTTTGGATACCTTTTATCCCTTTCCGTATACGGCACCAAATGGTATGATCCTGGATTACGTGTTGCTGAAGACGGCAAATATCCTGGTTAATGCACAGACCACCATGACCGAGGATATTGATTTAATGATCGAGCTACCTGAAGTATTACACCCGGAAACAGGTGAAACCTACAAGTATTTCACTACGATGGAATATGAAGGTGAAGCAACGACGAGTGCGCTCTTCGGGATGAACATTGCAGGATGGGAACTTCACCCGGATGCCGGGGCAATCAATATCCGCTACGTAGCTACGGATCAATCCGGGAACCGTATTTTCTTGGATAACCTTTACTTCTTGTTCCAAAACTTCACGGCATCTTACCTACAAGGGTATTTCGGGCAGGAAGTATATGATTTACCGCATGATACCATCATCATCGATTTTTTTGATAGATGGATCTCAGGTGGTGTTGAATTCGCTGATCCTATTATCAACCTTACCGTAGAAAATGCCTTTGGTTTTCCCGTAAGAACGGAATCCAATTTCATGAATATTTGGACGGTAGACGGTGATATCCTTCCCCTTCAATCCGATTTCTTGGATAACGGTATCGACTTTAATTATCCGAGCCTTACGGAAGTGGGGGAGTCCAAGTTTACCTACTTTAATTTCAATAAGGATAATTCAAATATTGAAGATCTCTTCTCCGTGAAACCCATCGCGGTGGATTATGATATTGATGCCCTCGCTAATCCGGATGGAGATCCAAGTCTTATTGGCTGGGCTACGGATTCTAGCTTCTTTACCATTGAGGTATTCGTGGATTTACCCGTATACGGGAATACCAATTTCTTTACGGTTCGTCAAGACGCGGAATTGGATTTCAACGAGGATTTGGAATTTGCTGATTATGCCGTCTTGAAAATCGTTACGGAAAACAATATTCCTATGGATATCGGTATGCAGCTTTACTTCGAAGCGGCGGATAGCACCGTTTTGGATTCTTTATTTGATACACCGATAGCGAATATCCTTCCTGAGCATACCATCGTACGTGCGGCAGGAACGGATTCCGATGGCGTTTCCAATTCGACTTCTTTTAATGAAATCGAAATCGAGATTCCAAGGGATAAATTCGAGGCATTCAAGAATTCCGCGAATCTAGCCTTCTTCCTTGTAATGAATAACGAGGGCGGTGAATTCGTAAAATTGTTTGACAAGGACGACCTGCAAATGAATGTAGGTATGCGCCTTGGAATCAGTCAAGAATAATTCACCTCGAAAACAAGAAGAAGATGAAAAGGATATTTTTTGCCCTTTGTTGCTCCTTCCTCGTTCTTTCGGGGCTTGGAGCCCAAGAGTTGGGATTGCATTTTATGGATGACGTATTCCAATCCGGAAGCACCAATCCGGGAATGATGAACCGCTATAGGATCAACGTCGGTTTACCTTCATATTATCTTTCCTTTTACCATAGTGGACCCACTATTGATGATATGCTTCGTGAAAACGCGGATGGCTCATTTACCATTGACGTGGATGCCGGATTAGAGCATGTAGAAGCTAATAATTACTTGGAGTTATCGGGTGGTTTAGAAACCTTCAATGTCGGGATTCGCTTGAACCGTTTACAATTCGGGATTTCACACGCCATACGTTTCGGTGCCTTTTTTAAATACAAGGAGGAATTACCGCAAATGGCATTTAACGGGAATGCCCAATACATCGGTGAGACCGTAGACGTAGGTCCCGGATTCGATGTTTCCGTATTAAATGAAATTGCCTTGAGTGGTGCTTTTCAAGTATCAGAGAAACTTTCCGTTGGTGCGAGATTGAAGTATATCTCCGGCGTGGGTAATATTTCCACATCCAAGGACCAAATCAGTATTTATACGGATCCGGAGTATTACCAACTTACAGGAACTACGGATTACCAAGTAAACACCGGTTCCGACTTTTTTCAACTCAACGTGGACACCAATGATGTTTCCATTACCACGTCCAATATTTCGGCGGGTGATTTCTTTGGTGGTAGTACCGGTTTCGGTGTTGACCTTGGAGCGGTTTATCGTGTAAACGATAAGATAACCGTTGCGGCAAGCGTAGTGGATTTAGGAACCATTAACTGGAACAAGAACGTAACCAATTTCACCAGCCAAGGACAATACACCTTTGAAGGAATAGATGCTTCCGAAACGTTTTTCGGGGAGGACTCCTTGGATTTTGAAGGGGTTATCGATACCATTTATGACATCTTCGAATTCGAGGAAGGGAGTGAGTCCTATAGCACGCCGCTAAGAACTAAATTCTATATCAGTGGGACTTATAATATTACCGAGACGCTTGAAGTAGGCGGTCTGTTTTTCGGGCAAATGGTGGATGGTTCCTTACGACCCGCCATTGCTGTTAGTGCCCGCAAAAGATTCGGGAATATCTTTTCAGTGGGAGGTGTCTACGCCATCCGGAATAATAGCTTTGATAACCTAGGGCTTAATTTTGGTGTGAAATTGGGGCCGGTACAACTTTTTGGTGCCTCGGATAATATCATTTCCGTTTTCAAGCCTTATGATACCCGGAACGTGAATATGCGCCTAGGATTGAATATTGCCATTGCCAAGAAACGGACGAAGTCGGTAGATGATTAATCGCGCATTTTGCCGTTAACATAAAATTTATCAATTTTAAAGGATGTCGAAATACTCGGCATCCTTTTTTTAATCTAGAACCAAACCATGAAGTATTTTACCTTTTCTGTTCTTTTTCTCCTAATGTCCGTTTTTGCTCTTGGGCAAGATATAGTTTGCGATGGGAATCGTTATCTCAACGAGATTACCTCCACCGTAAATGTTGAAACCGTCAAATTCGGGGAGGCATATACATGGTCCGGCGATCTTACGGAATTGTATATGGATATCTATACGCCGGATGGGGATACGGAAACCAATAGACCCGCCATCGTTTTTGCTTTTGGTGGAAGTTTTGTAGCGGGTTCCCGTACGGATCAATCCGTTGTGGATTTCTGTGAGAGATATACTCGCCGAGGATACGTTACGGCGGCAATAGATTACCGTTTGTATGATTGGGCACAAGGACTTCCTGATTCATTAAAAATGATGGATGAGGTAGTAAAAGCAGTCGCGGATTTTAAAGGGGCAACCAAGTTCCTTCGTCATAGCGCGGAGTCAGGGGATAACCCTTACGGGATTAATCCGGATAAAATTTTTGGTGGCGGAATTTCGGCAGGAGCTGTAGCGGCTTTGCATGCCGGTTATATCCAGCCCTCAAGCACCACGCTACCCGTTTATATTGCCGATATCATGGGTAATAACGGAGGAATCGAAGGAGATACCGACTTGCCGGGCGCGGATTCCTATGCGGGAACATCCTCGGAATTAGGAGCAATAATTAGTTACGCGGGCGCTTTGCATAGAGCTGATTTTATTGAAGCGGGCGGACCGCCAGTAGTTTCCTGCCACGGTGATGCCGACGGAACCGTTCCTTACGGTTGGGGTTTTGCTAGTGTTGCAGGATTTCCTTTAGCTACACTTCAAGGAAGTTCCATGATTCATGACCGGGCTTCCTCCCTTGGAATCGCGGAAGATTTATATACCGTTTCAGGAGGAGGTCACCTAGAGTGGATTTATGATGAACCTCACTTTTCTACTTATGATAATATGTTCAAGGATTTCCTTTACAATGAGGCGACTTGTGATGCTTTTACCGTTTCCAATAATGACCTTGACGATGTAACGGGCTCCGTTTCCTTGTATCCTAATCCATCTTCAACAGGAGTTAATATTTTGGTGGATGAAATTTTCTCCGCTTATGATTTAATCCTAACGGATAATGCTGGAAGAACCATCCAAACCATCCAAGGAATCACGGATAAGAATTACCGCTTGGAAAGAAATGATCTGCCTGTAGGCATCTACCATGTTCGTATGGAGTTTCCTAATGATAATTTCGCGATCGTAAACAAGCGCGTAGTATTCCAATAAGAAAATACTACAGCATGTCAAGCCCCAATATCAGGTCTTCTGACCGGACATAAAACAACACCAAATTCCGGAATTCACACGAGTTCCGGAATTTTTTTATC
>JAHDDF010000095.1:0-6800 GCA_020629475.1 Saprospiraceae bacterium | reverse complement strand
GACATAAAACAACACCAAATTCCGGAATTCACACGAGTTCCGGAATTTTTTTATCAACCACTTTGCCATCCTATTCGTTGACCCTTTACCCCATCGTCAGGTCTTTCGACAACCCATGTCAGGTCTTTCGACCTGACAGAACATCAAAAAATCAAAGCACCGTTCCATGAAATCCATTTCCCTTGTCATCCTTGCCCTCTTATCCATTTTATTAATGGATTCCTCCCGCACCCAAAAGGAGCAATTAATCATTTTCCGTCAAAACACGGAATCCACAGTCATCGTCGATTTTCACGTGAAGATGATGGATGATATCAAGGCGATTGCCAAGAAGCAAAACCTGGATATCATTATTGCGGATATAGAGGATGGTGCGCCTAAGGAAGTCACTTACACGCCCTTTATCGCTTTTCGGAATAAGGAAGGAGTTTCCTTGTTTTACGGTCGCTGGAATCAAGCATCCAAGTTGGAGAATTTCATCCGGACATCCCGGATTTTTAAGCAATCCGATGCCGCCACACTCAAGGAGGATATCTTGGAATTCAAATCAGGTAGGACGAAGGTTTTAATGCCAATCAAAATTACCGAAATGACGGGGACGCCCCCCAAGGATTATAACTACGAATCCTTCAAAAAAGAGGTGAAGGAATACGCGGATGAAGGCACCCTAAAATTCAAGCAGGTACCTCAATCCGCGCTAGGTAAAAATACAAGAGCATTCTACACCGCCATTTACGTAAACCATGATGAGAAGTGTAACTACGCCGTAACGAGCGAGATTTATTCTCAATTCAATTGTGAAACACCCATTTATACCAGCTTTGATAATCCGGTGGTTTCAAAGAAACTGGGAAAGGCGGTAAAGGAGGTGGCTTTGAATTTGGAAGCGGAAATATTCAGGCAAATGAGAAACCCGGATAACGGGGACGGTTTTGATGCCATCCCAAGTAAGTGGCAAGAAGTAACCTGGGCTGATATAGGAGGAGAACTAGATGGTCCCGTTTTGGAAAACGTGGATGAAGGAGAACCCCAAAAATTCATTGCCAAAGAGAAATGGACAACAAACTTGAATGTAAGGGAAGGGGATGATCCATTCGGGCTATTCCGTTTTATGGCGCCCTTGGATAATTATACCGGGGAACTGAAATCCATGAAGGGAAATGCAGTGCTTCAGCCCGGAAGTATTTCAGGTGCTTTTACCGTTCCGGTTTCCGCCATTACGATGGGAGATAAGGATTTGGATGATGCCATTTCCTCATTTATCCTAAAAGGGGACGAAATGTTTCTTGGTTTTAGTTGGAAGCAAGCCGGCTTAAAGGATAATTTATCAAGCGGGATGCCCGTGGATTTTAAAATACCTGCCCGCTTGAAATTGAATGAAAAAGAGAAGAGTGTTGACGTAGAAGGACGCTTGGTCCCTCAAGGGGAACAATTGCAAGTATCCGCGTCTTTTTCCATTGATAAATCCATTTTCGGTGTAGAAAAAGGACCTGATGGGCCTGAAGAAACCAAGGAGCTTATGGAGTTCTTTTTACGGTTTAATTTAAAATAAGGAGAACGTAAATGGGCTAAATTAGCCCAAACTAAAAGTCCCTATTCCGGGCAGCGTTGCCGGAATAGGGACGTGTCATTGGTCCTGATGAAAACTGCTGAAAACTAAAACTAAAAATTAATACACCTATTCTTTTGTGGTAATTGTGGTAGTAGAAAAAGCTCTGATTTGTAAATCGGTTATGAATAGATGCCAATTCATTGTGGTTACTCTATCTGATTGCTGATTTGACTACATAACGTGGGGAACAAAAAAAGGAACAGGTAAACCGAAAAAAAATTCATTTTTTTTCAAGAAAACTAAAAAATCAGATCGCCGAATCTTTGGTTGAATCCCGTAATCCCTTGTAAACCACCGGTGTGGATACAAATAATTTTCGTGTTTTCAGGGAAATATTTTTTTTCAAAAAGATCAAAAATTCCAAAAATCATCTTTCCTGTATATATGGGATCTAAGGAAATCCCGTACTTTTTTTTGAAATCGTTTATAAAATCGATGAGAGACGGTTCCCATTTAGCATAGCCTCCGAAGTGGTAATCCGGAATGATTTCCCATTTTTTAAAAGGTGATGTTTTTATCGCATGCTTGATCCTGTCCTCTAAGAATTCACCTTTCAAGGCAGGAAACCCAAGGAGGGTGCTTTTGTCTTCAAGCCCTTCTAACATCCCTAGGAAAGTACCGCCGGTTCCCATCGGGACGCACCAGTAATCAAAATCCTCCTTGGTTTCCGAGATGATTTGTTTACAACCCTGAACAGCTAGATCGTTGGTGCCTCCTTCGGGAAGCAAGTAAAAATCCCCGAACTGTTCTTGTAATTCTTTGAGAAAAGATCGCTCTTCTTTTTTACGATAATCCGCTCTTGAAACATAATGCAGGACCATGCCGCACTCTTTGGCAAATGAAAGGGTGGGGCTTACAAATTTCTTGGGTTCCTCTCCTCGAATTATACCTATGGTTTTTATACCAAAAGATTTGCCTGCGGCAGCCACCGCATGAATATGATTGGAAAAAGCACCTCCAAAAGTTAGTATGGTTTTTTGTTCGGTATTAAGCGCGTGAGCGATATTGTACTTAAGTTTTCGGTACTTATTACCCTGGATAAGCGGATGCAGTAAATCCTCCCGTTTTATAAACAGGCGGTATGCATCCCCGAAACGTTCACGGATGTCTATTTCTATAATGGGCGCGTTTCCGATTTCCAAGGAGTCCATTCCTGAATTAAGACTAATTTTTAAACATACTTTTAATCAATACACAAGTAAAAGCGTTTTATACACCAAATCCGAATTATCATGAAAAGATATTTTTTGCTTCTTGTATTACCCCTAATGTTTGCCGCGTGCAAACAAACCACCAATTCCACCCAAACCACCGAAGCCGCTAACGAAGTAAAGCAGGCAATAGAGTTCAATGAACCCGCACCCGGGAAATTGAAATGGATATCCAATGCGGGTTGGGAGGCAATCGGAACCTTTGATCGCTGGAAGTTTGAATCCGTGGACGTTCCGGATAATGATTTCTCTCGTGTAAAAGCGGAAATCCTAGTGGATTTGATGTCCGTAAAGCACGAAAAGAAAGGCTTGGAAAATCACCTCAAGGAGGATGATTACCTTGGGGCCGTAAGCGATAATGTAGCACGTATCTCCATTGATGGCGCTACTACCAATGATAGAGGTGGTTTTAATGCCAATACCATTCTTACCCTTAAGGGCGTAACCAAGGAGGTGCCCGTTTCTTTTCGTGTCATGAAGTCCATGCCGGCAAGAGTGGTAGGTGAAGGAATGCTTATGCGTGAGGATTTCGGTGTAGGTGATGACGAAGGCGTTGCCAAGGAAGTAAAAATCGAATTTAATTTTACCATGCCTAGGGAATAGGTCTTTGACTTATTGAGATATACACTGATGAACGGGAGAGCCTCCAAAGGTTTTCCCGTTTTTTATTGGAAACGATGCCTATAAAATTTCGTTCCCGCGGAGTTAATGGTCATCCGTAATATATCGCAAACCAAGCCTGTTTCTTCTTGGGAATCATCTTTGACATGCCTGAAGCCATCCAGGAAAGTCATGAATTTACGAGCATCCGTATCCCAATGCTCCTTCCTGAAATTATACTTCATACTTAGGGTAGAAGTAGCTAAATCAGCGATACTAATAATGTCCTCAATCATGGGTTCGGGGATGTGGTAGTCCTTATCGTAAAAACGGATTTCCGCACCGTCCTTGGAAGAGGACCGATCCACGATTTTCAGCTTCGGTAGTTCTTTTTCCAATAGGGATTCCAAGAACGAAATACGTTCAGGCGTAGCCACGATTTCATCCCTATCACTGATCCAAACACAAGGAAACTCCTTGGGGATACTATCATTCGTGCAAGCAAAAAACAATGAGGTATCCATCATTTTCCCAAGCATCCTACCGCTTGGGATTTCCTCGAGGTCAAAAGCGTTTCCCTTCTTCTTAAAAATGAATTCCCCCGTACTGCGTTTATCCATTGCCAAGGAGAAAAGAATACCCTTAGTCTGCTTAAAAGCAGCTATCCAATCCTTCAGTGCTTGTTTATTCAGGTAGTTTTTCCGTCGTTTGAATTCAATGGTCCTGTTTTGGATTTTGTGCGTACTCCTAATTTTTCCAAGGCGCGCATACAGCTTTTGTGCTTCCTTGACGGAGATGATGAGGAAGGAGTAAGTCAGGACTTTTTCCTCGGTGGAACCGTAATCGGAAAAAATGAGGATAGGCGTTTTCTCCGTTTTCAAATATTGTTGCAAGAAAAGGCTACCCTCCTTGAATTCCCGAACCAATTGATATATGTGTTCCTTGAAATCGAACATGATCCAAAGGTAAGGGATGTAGGACTTGGATTCTTATTGCGGAATTTTTTAATTTCAAAGGACTTCAATAGATGTTACCGCGAAAAGTTTTTTAAAAGAGCGAATCGGCTATAATCAATTTTTCGTGATAACAGCTAATAAGCCAAAAGAGAAACAATGGATTACCAACCACCCGAATTCGAGAACGCGAGGGTCATGCTTCGCAAGAAAAATACGGTTAGCGCCTTGGATTCCCTCCGCAAATGGGTTTCCGAAAAAGCACCGGATCAATTAAGGAAACTCGATAATTACCACCAAGAATTAACCGTCCGTACCAAGGGTATGAAAGGCCGTTCCGAAGACGAAGTGGTCAAGGAGATTCTGGATTGGATTTCCGAATTAGAACAGCAATCCGGGACCGGTTCAGGAAAACCCGTTTTTAATGATTCATCGGAGTTTGATCCTTCTTTTGATCCCGATACCGTAGAAGGAAGAAATGATGATTTAGACATTACTCACGAGGTGGATGCCTTTGCTCGTTTAATCGCTTCCAAGGAATTAAAACCACCACTTTCCATAGGCCTTTTCGGCGATTGGGGCTCAGGGAAAAGTTTTTTCATGGAAAAGATGGAGGACAGCATCCGCCACCTTTCAAAGAACGGGGATCAAGAACGATATTTCAAGGACATCATTCATATCAATTTCAATGCTTGGCATTACATGGATACCAACCTTTGGGCATCCTTGGTAAATAAGATATTGGAATCCTTCGCCGACTTTTTTGGAAGGAAACCGGTGGATGTCCAAAACGAGGAAAACTTACTCAAGGAGTTGTCGGGTATTCAAATAATGAGTAAGGAAATGGAAGCGGAAATCAAGGCGCTTCAAGACAGTAAGGAGAACTTACATGAACAAATCATTGCCCTTAAAAAAGAAAAAGAAAAAAAACGGGAGGAGTTTAAGGAAAATATCAAGGGCAAGGATTTATTGCAAAAAATAGGTCAAGAAGAAGGAATCAAGAACGCTGTAGACAAGGCGAAGAAGGAGCTTGGTTTTGATGAAATCGATATTGTCGAGAAAAACTACTTGGAAGGTAAAAAGGAGGTTGATGGATTAATTGATGAATTCAATTCTACCAGAAGACGTTCTTTGGCAATCGTTTCTGAAGTGATGACATGGCCTAAGATGTTGGTTTTTGGATTGGTTTTATTCGTTGCCCTGCCTCTTTTTATATGGCTATCCGGTTGGTTACTCAATCAATTAAACCTAGGCGGATTTGGGGAAATCATGACAAGGATTGCTTCCTTTTCCACACTATTGTTAGGAACGCTAAAGGTAGTATTGGATGGTAGTAAAAATGCCTTGGGAAAAATAAACAAAGGCTTAAATCACCTATATAAGGCGAAAGGCAAAATCGATGAAATCATTGATGAAAAAGTAGCCTATTTACATAAGGAACAGCAAAAGCTCGAGGCGGAATTAGATGAATTAAACCAAAAGGAAGCGAATGCCAAAAGCGAAGTAGCAAAAGCTTCCGCTAAGGAGGTTGAATTAAAAGCTGAACTCCAAGCCATCCGTGAAGGACGCCGTTTGAGTCGCTTCATTGAAACTCGTTTGGATAGCTCCGATTATAGCCAACACCTCGGCTTAATCTCCGTTATCCGCAATGATTTTGATATCCTGACCAAGCATTTCCAAGGAAAGGTAAAAACGGATAACGCGGATGAAACCATAGAAAGGGTGGTCCTTTATATTGATGACTTGGACCGATGTCCGCCCGATAAGGTAGTGGACGTTCTCCAAGCCATTCACCTGATTTTGGCTTTTCCCTTATTCATCGTGGTTGTGGGTGTGGATGTACGCTGGGTATCACGCTCTTTATCCAAGAAATACGGTGATATGCTTCAAGGGGAGGACAAAGGAAACTCCGCATCTCCCTATGATTATTTACAGAAGGTTTTCCAAGTACCTTTCCGCTTGAATTCCATTGGGGATAGGATGAAAGTCCGCTTTGTCGGGGAGTTATTGGGGATTGAAGAAAAATCCCAAGGATATTCTTCAGGTCATAATGAAGGAGTACCGAATCCTTTTTCCGGGAATCAAGGAAATCTCATCTCCGAGGAAGCAAGGGACCTTTCCCCTGCCCAAAAGGAGTTTGTCAAGGCACTGGCACCCATCGCCGGTGATTCACCAAGAACCTTGAAACGTTTCGTGAATATTGCCAATTTGATAAAATCCAACGGTCGATGGCTTACGGATTTACACCAAGATGAGGATCCTTATTACAATGTATTATTTATGCTGGCCGTCATTACCCGTTTTGAGGAATTCGCCCCTGAGTTTTTGGAAAAAGTAGAGGAGGCACCATCGCATCAAACGCTTGGAGAGTTCCTTGGAAGCTATGGTAGCCCTGACAGGGAAGAGGTTAATATCCTAAGTAGA
>JAHDDF010000594.1 GCA_020629475.1 Saprospiraceae bacterium | reverse complement strand
TCGTCCTACGAATAGCGAAAAAGCCACTTTGAATCCTTAACTTTAGGATACCACCAACCACAATAATCAAAGAAAATGGATTCCTTCATCGGCAAATTCGCGTTCCCTTTAATTCTGCTATCATTTCTTTATTCCTTGGGGCTTTCAGCGCAATTCACACCGGGGAATATTTATTTTGACGAAACCGGTTTTGTCGAATACCGTCCCGGAAATCTCCCTGTAATTTTATCGGCGCCACACGGCGGGAACTGGAGCCCGGACACCATTCCGGACAGGAATTGCACAGGTTGTTCTTACGGAATAGATTCATACACCCGTGTGCTCACCTGGGGCGTTTATGACGCGTTTTTTGAGCAAACCGGATGTTACCCTCATGTCATCATGAATCGGTTGCACAGGGAGAAATTTGATGCCAATAGGGACATAGGTGATGCAGCGGACGGGAATCCACTAATCGAGGAAGCTTGGTATAATTACCACGACTTTATCGATGTGGCAAAAGCGCAAATCACGACGGATTACGGCAGGGGCTTATTCCTGGATATGCACGGGCATGGACACACCATACAGAGGATTGAATTGGGATATACCCTCAGTGCTACTGAACTTGCCGAAACGGACGCTACCCTAAATTCTACCGCATATATCGAGGATAGCTCTATAAGACGCTTGGTCGGGGATAATTTGCAAGGGGAATCCCACTCGGATTTATTACGAGGTTCCTTGAGTTTCGGGACATTAATGGAAGGAAGGGGTTATCCTTGCGTCCCTAGTAGTTCCGATCCCTTCCCCGCTACCGGTGATCCCTATTTTTCGGGAGGCTATAACACGGGTCGCCATGGTTCTAGGAACACCAATGGCACTATTGATGCCATCCAATTGGAATTTAATCAGGATATCCGTTTTGACGCACTGAGAAGGGATACGCTTATTGATTCCCTGACCACCACCATAAATGAATATATCAACCATCATTATTTTAGCAATTATTCCGGTAGTTACTGCGCCATTCTACCCGTAGATTTACTTGATTTTTCAGGGAAACTTGAAGGAAGAAATGTATTACTACATTGGACAACCGCTTCCGAGGAAAACAATCATTATTTTGAAATACAAAGAAGTAAAGATGGTTTATTTTTTGAAACGATTGGTAGAGTTGAGGGAAGTGGGAATTCATCGGAATTAATACAATATGAATTTATTGACGAAAACCCTCTTGCCGGCAATAATTACTACCGACTAAAGCAGGTGGATTTTGATGGGCAATATGAATACTCAAAAACCATTCACATTGAATGGTCCCTTGGGCAAATAAATTTCACCCGAATTTTTCCCAACCCCACAAATACGGGAAGTATCTTCTTGGAATACCAAGGCTATCATCCTGAAGATTTGAATATCTCCATTCATGATTCTTCCGGAAAATTAGTGAGGCAATTTAGGAAAAGTGCGATTTCCGGAAACCAAAATATCCCAATAAACATTGATGGGTTTGGTAAAGGGATTTACTTTATTCGAATTCGAACATTCCAAGGAATTCAGGTACAAAAATTAATCGTAGAGTAATCATATTATGTGTAAAGAAACCACCAATATCAAATTTTGCACTTGCGAGGATGATTCCAAGGAAAAGGGAAAAGAAATCAAATCCTTTTCTTGGTCCCTTTCTAGGGAAATCGAAAGCTTGAATATCAAGGGGAAAATAAAATTCCCCGCGAATGATTTAGGACAGGGCGTTTCCAAGGAAAAGGTCCTCCAACTCTTGAACGAAGGAGAGCCTTTTGATTTTTCCTTTACCCCTCAACAACATGATGTCTTCCACATCGGAAATGGAAAGGAGCATCCGGATTATGAATACATGTCATTCAAATTTCAAAATGGTAAATGGGTAGCAGGAGGACGAGCTTTTACGAAAAGGGAATCCCTTGGGGAAGGAAAAATTTTCAAATCAGAAAGCTAAGGTTTTTAGAAGTCAACTCCCAAACATCCATTAGTCTTGAAATTCC
>JAHDDF010000094.1 GCA_020629475.1 Saprospiraceae bacterium | reverse complement strand
ATTTCATTACCCTTGTTAGTTACATCTCCCATCCCAGGTGCCATAGATAGATAATGAGCTCCCTTTGCTACTTTAGCCGCGGCTCCAGGCCATCGTACATCTCCACCCTTTTTATTATCTGAAAACCAGTTATAGAAATCCGAACGTTGTTCAATAGAGTTGTATTCATTAGCTCCATTTTTATTTTGAAGATTAAATTCATTAGCAGAATTCCATCTTTGGGTATTGTCAACTCTATCAGATTTTAACCAAACCGATGGTTATAATTCTCCTTGGTAATCATCATCAAACTCCTTTCTACCGTCTGGGTCAACGTAATTGATTGGATTGTTATAGCTAAACCTGTAAGGAGTCCAACTAGGTTCGGAATCTGCTAATGGATCTACAGATAACCACCTACTCGTTTTTGGATCATAATATCGAGCACCGTAATAGTAAAGATTAGTTTCTTGATCTAATTCTTTTGAATTGAATAGATAAGGTGTTCTATTTGAATTAGAGTGTTCCTCTACAAAGGTTTCCCCAAAGGCAAAGTACTCGAGGTGCTGGTAAACCTCACCGTTAACATCGGTGATATAAGAACTACTACTCAAATGATCTTTATGGAAGTAGTACAAAAAGGCTTCAATACTATTCCCGTTTCCGCCGGAACCTCCTTGGTTTCCACCGGTATTTCCGCCGTTTTCGCCACCGTTGTTGCTGCCGCCTCCATTATTACCATTGGCGTTTCCGTTGCCGTTTCCGCCGGCATTACTGTTTGCGGAATTTCCGTTCCCGCTACTATTGCCACCGGCATTGTTGCCTGAGTTTCCGTTCCCGTTGTTGCCTCCTTGGTTCCCGTTTCCTGCCGTACTGCCGGAGGAACCCGTATTTGTTCCTGAAACATCCGTGTTATTACCGTCATAGGCATTCCCGTTTCCGGATTCACCTAGTTTGGAGGTGATTCTTTGGCTTTCGATATAGAAGTGCTTGGTGAACTGTCCGGAACGAACCACTACGTAAGGATTTACGTAGATGGTATGGTTGCCGCCGGCGTTACCGTTGGAACCGCCTTGCTGTTCCCCGTTTACGAAAACTTGCTGACCACTGCCTACGGATTTCAAGACACGGATGCCATCGGCATCGTATGTGTAGTTGTGGGTAAGGCCGTTGTCCGAAATGGAATTGACACGATTTTCCTCGTCCCATTCTACTTCGCGGACCTGTCCGCTCACATCGTGGTTCCAACCGGTATTATTTCCGTTTTTATCGTAGGAATATGATTTTTCCCCGATATGGGTTGCCGCATGCGGCTGTGGGGAGCCGTATTCATATAGCAAATCATAGGTGGTTTGCCCTTGGGCTACCCAATTCCCTGAGTTGGTTCCTTTACGGTCGTGACTTTGTGTTTTTGTTACGATATCATGAACCGTATTGTAGGTCATGTCCAAGGAGTACCTGTGCTCATGACTGGAGCCTTCCCAAGAACCCGTGGCGCGAGTTAAGCGGTAGAGTTCGTCGTAAGAGAATTCTTGATTCGCGGGACCTCCCATTTGATTGGCGTCAGGGACGGGTGCATTGTTTGAAATGCTAAGGATGTTGGTGACGGCATCATAGGTATATGAATTGTCCATCATTAACCGTCCTTCCGAGGTACTCGCGGTCAAGGATTGTAGCCTTCTCCTGTCGGGTTCGTAGGAGTAGGTCGTTTTTGTGTTATTGCCGTAGGATAAGAAGACCCTTTGTTCAAATTTGTCGTAGGAGACTTGCGTTAGGTACGGGTAAGTCGTTCCTTCCTTCTCCCCGCTCAGGGAATGCAATAATCCCCCGTGATTATAATTGTAGGTCAAGGTTTCGCCATCAGGGTACGCCATGCCTTGTAATCGGTTCCAAGTATCGTAGCTCCACTCCGTCGTGAATACCTGGGGTTGGGCACCCGGGATTTCTATCGTACGGATATTTTTCTCTATCTCACCAAGTTTTCCATAAAAGAACTTCTGGATCCCGGAGGCATCCTCTTGGGTAACGATTCTACCTGCCCTGTTGAACTCCGCACCCGCTTCGCCATAAGTGTAGCGAACGTTATTCTTCGAATAGATAGGGTAGAGGATGTCCGTTAGCCTTTCCTTGTCGTATTGGTAATTGATGGACAGGTTATCGTCCCTCAGGTTTGCCGTGACTTCGGTCCTTAGGTTATCGGCATCATCGTAAGAGTATTCGGTTAATCCTTCGTCAGGATGGGTCCTTGAGGTTTTTCTTCCCTTCAAGTCATATCCGTAAAGGATTTTATTGTCATGATCATCCGATGCTTCAATCAGCTCATTGATGGCGTTGTACTTGAAGCCCGTCCAGAGTTCGTTGCCGCTCAAGAATTCTTTAACGGAGGTGTTATTGCCTCGTACGTCAGAGAAGTTTTCCTTGACGATTCCGTTTCCGTCGGTCGTTCTGACCATGAATTGATTATCCCCGAATCTATCGGTCCCGAAACCAAATTCCGAGGAGGTAACTACGCCATCGGGTAGGGTAATGGCAAGCGTACGATCCAAGATGTCATAGGAGGTTTCGGTAGGGTTGATATTATCGAAATTCCCGTTGAAGGTCGTTTCTTGTCCCTTGTTTTCAAGAACGGGATAGTACTGCTTGATGGGCCTTCCCAATCCATCAAAAATCACTCTTCCTGAAACCGCCATTTTCTCTTGGTCCGGTGTATTTTCTCCGGTGAATACAGCAACATCTTTCTTAACCTGAAGGACTCTTCCTAGCCCGTCCGTGAAGGTCACGGTTTCTATGAAGTTGCTTGGATGTTCCGGATCGTAGTGCTTGGTAATCGCGTAAGGGACTGCGGCATTAGGGAAGTACTCGAATCCGATGGTGAATGCCACGCCTGCTTCGATTTCATAAGGACCACGAATGTCCGTGGTTCTTCCGATATCGTCCAAGGAATATTCAATATCCTGCCCGTTAATACTTGTCGTCTTAATCGGGATGCCAAACCTGAAATCATACTCGGAGGAAGAGCTGTAACCATAGCCATCAATTACTTGGGTGACATAGGTATGGGTAGTCGCATCGTATTGATACTCGTAAGTGAGCCTTTCCCCATTATGGTTTTCAGGACGACTTACCTTTTGGATATTACCGTAAGCATCATACTGGAAGTCAAACACGGAACTACCGCCTGCTGAGTGGAATTGCTTGGATTGACTAATGTTCCCGTTTGAGGAATCAATGGATTGTTCCCGTTTCCGCACTGTTTCTCCTCCACCCGACACGATGACGGAGCTTGGAATTCCTACGATATAATTACTAGTTATCTCATAATAAGATACGGATGCAGTAAGATCATCTTGCGAGCCTGAATCCCCAAGGTCGGTGTAAGTGGTTACATTGCCGTACCTGTCGTAACCGAAGGTCATTGCGGTTGTTTCTCCCGGGGAAGCCTGTCCTTCGTAAAAATTCTTGTCCGTTCTTACCAATGCGGGGAAGGCGGGCGCGAAATCGCTTGCCTCAAATCCCGCAGGCAATGCTGCCCCTGTTAGGATATCCTTCAAGGCGTAGGTGTTGATGGTTTCTACGTACTTGTTTCCACCGGCATCCAAGGATACCTCCCTTACCAACAATCCCTTTTTGTAATAATCCTGATTAGCGAAAGTGCTAATGGTGCTACGATAAACCGCATCATTGTTTTGTGTATCGTGTTGACGTGCGGTTAAGGTGCGGAATCCGTAAAAATCCCTTTCATGACGGTCGTAATAACCATCTTGGTAAGTGAATGTAGATAGTAATCGGTCACCACCGTCTCCTTGGAAACCATCCGTTACTTCCACGCTTGCCAATGCCCAAACACTGTTTGGCATTTCATAGGTGTTTCCTAATCTTTGGTAATCCACGGAGACTGTCGTGTTGAAGGGGCGATTTACCTTTTTCAACATGTTCGTCCTGCCGATTTTGGACTTGGAAACGGTCAACTTATTTTCCTTGTCGGAATAGAGGTAGTCAGGGAATCCGTCCCCGTTGATATCCCTAATGGCGATGATTTCACGGGAAACGCCTTGCCCTACATTGCCACTTGGATTGAAGCAAATTTTTAAAGGGGGTAATGGAATAAGGACGCAAGCCGTAAAGGCGACGTTAGCGGATTCACTAGCGGACTCTCCTTTGTCAATGACGGTAGCTCCCGTCCAAGTAATCGGTGAACCAAATCCGTTACCTTTATTCAAGCGGACTTGAATGGCGGAGCCGGTATAGACGCCGTCGCCGGAAACTGTTGCTACTCTAGTGATTTCATCTAAAAGCCCGTCGCCGTTTACGTCCTGAAGGACGCCTTCCGAGGAGCTGTCGGAGCGTGAAACACCCAAGCCTCCCGCTATGGAAAGGTTTCCGATATTGAAACCGATACCTGCGCCATAGCTATTGCTTTCACCGTCGCGAACGGGTACATGTCCCCAATTCTCCTTGGGAGCAAAACGGTACCCTAAATTAAGGGCGACTTGTCCACCGCGATACACGCGATCAGGTAATCCGTCTCCGTTGATATCGTTCCAAGAGAAGGATGCTTCATCCTCCCCGAAACCCATATTGCCGCTTATGGAACCGGAACTTGGGCTTCCTCCTACAACGAAAGTTAGTTTTTTGACATTTTGCGGTTTCCCGGTTTCGGGTGCGCTCGGACAATATCCGCCACCGCCGGTTACCCCAAAACCATCATTTTGGGATTGATGTACCACTCCTAGACCATTAGAAACGGCATTGGGTTCAAGCCCGCCCAATGCGGTAGTATATTGGATTTTACTATTGGTTACCACATCAGGATAGCGGTCGCCATTCATGTCCATCATGTCCGAGAGGACTTTTGTTTCTCCCTCGGTTCTGCTGAAACTTCCGTTGGCACTAATTCCACCACCTGATACGCCGCCTCCTAGGGAATAGGATTTCGTTTTTGATTCAACAATCTTATTTACGCCTCTTGCCCCTGTGCCTGTCGTTCCTGTCGGTATGGGACTGGATGAGGTAAGATCGTCTTCACCCATCCTAGAACTACTCATGATGCTACCTGAAACGTAGGTTAGATTATCGTAACCTTTCCAAGCGTTTTCTTGGCTCACGGGATACATCATAATGAAATTACTACCCGCAGGTTGGAAGCCGCCTTGGTCATCATACATCTGTTCCAACTGATCAGGGTCTGACGCACCGCTTAGGTCTCCGCCGCCACTGGTAAGGGCAGGGTCAAGTTCAAGCTCGCTTTCATCAATGGGAAGGGAAGCGCGATTTCTATTTCCATTGTAGACGAACTGCCCCCAATTCCGGTAATCCGCCCCGAAAATGAAATTATCGGAAGGAGCATGTACGCCGATAGGCGTGGTCAATGTTTCGTTACCGATGGTAATGTCAAGTTCAGCCGAAGTAATACTTTCCGCCAATTCAGGAGAAACGGTGTGTATTTCAAAGAAATATTCTTCATCCGCTAGGATTTCAAGTTCCAAGGCGGGAGCAAAAGAAAAACTTCCCCCTGAAACGGGAATGGTTAGTACTTCAATCGGCTCCAACTCCTTCTTTACGGAAAAGGTCAAATCACCTGAAGGCGCTCCGGAGAATTGAATATTCGGAATAATAGAAATTAAGGTGTCCGATGGATAACTCCATGTTTGACTCATTTCAAGTTCCTCATTGTACATCTTAAAACAAGGGAGCGGGTAAAAGCGAATCATCGGATTTCCTTGGCTATCCATTACGTTCGGGACATCCGGATCCGAGGAAGAGGTATAGAATAATTCCGCATTAAAATCTAAAGCGGACCAATCAATTTGGGTAGGTGATTCCACCAAGAATTGGAATCCGTCTCCTGCTTGAACGCCTAGGGGTAGATCAACAACTGCATTTGCCGTTTGATCCCAAGCATAGGTTTGGGTCCATACCGGGGTGGGGTTGGTTTCAGGATCACGGATTATGCTTAAGGTTACCTCGTCGCTGGTTATAGGTTTGGTAAAGGATGCCTCTATCCGGATTTGTCCGGCAATGGGGGTGTTTACTACTTGGGCAAAACTTAGGACTTCATCATCAGCCGCGTTATAGCTGAATTTAGGTTTCCCGTTGGCATCATTTTCGGATAAATCCTCTTGGGGATAAGAAATAGTAGGTGCCCACTCTACTTGATCATAAGCACCGTCAAAAATGGATTGTACCCTAAAGTAAATCCTATCACCTGCTTGTACATTAATGGTGTTTAGACCATTCGGGATATGAAGGGCGTAATCCAAGGCACCAATGTTTTGTGACCATAGTTCAGTTCCCTTGTGTTGGATTGCTACTCTTACACCGTCCGCTGTCGTGTATGCTTGTCTTTCCGGGCTTGTGTCTTCTACCAATCTTACCGGTGCGTCAATGGAAATGATTCCACTGTGAGGAGCTTCCCAAACCCTTACGATATCATGTAAAGGGTTTTGATCAATGGCATCTTCAAGTTCTTGCGGGTCAATTTCTACTAGATCCGGATCTAGACCACCCGTCTGGCTAATGGGGCTAGGCGTGTCAGCACTGGAAAGGGTGAAGGAAGGATTTCCGTTTCCGTCAAGGTGGTTAAAGAAAACACCACCATCCGCGATAATATCTAAAAGTTGATCGCCATTTACATCGGAGAAGTAGATGGTAGTGGTTGACTTGGTTTTTGCCTTGCTAAGACCAACGAATGCGGAAACACCTTCGCAGCCACCATGACCTTGGAAACCACCGCTCTTGGTTTTGCTTTTTTCCTTGTGGTATTGGTTTCTCCCCGTAATCGGCATGGGTGCCGAAAAGACGGTAGTGCCATCGGGGCCGGACTGGTTTTTCCGGTACATCATTGTTCCCCCATCCACAAAGACCTTATCGGGTAATGCGTCACCATTGATATCAACCAAGGCAACCATTCCCTCGCTTTTGGATTGGGAATACCCGAAATCACCACCTATGGTTAAACTTTTACAGGTCGCGTTTCCGTCGTTTAGCCCGAACGTAAGGGCAAGGGCAAAACCGAAGTTTTGAGACTTTCCACTACCCAGCAAGGAAGGCTTGTCGTGGAAGTTGGATAATGGATTAAAGAAGCCACCATCTATTCCTTCGTTGCCGGGCGTCCAATTTTCAGCAGGTTTAAAAGGGATATAATTTGCACCGGATCTGATGTCATCAAAGTATTCGAAATCATGGGCATTGTATTGGTTGCCTGCGGCATCGAATTCCAGAAGTTCTTTCAATAGTGTTTTATGGAAGGCGCCCTCTTGGTATTTCAATTCGTAGGAACGAATATTTTGTCCTTGGAGTTTAACCTCGACCTTTCTGAGTAGATCCGCGGTTACACGCTTAAATCCTAGCCTTGCGGAAATGGTAACGTCCTTTCGTTTCGGTTCACCTAGGTCGCGGTCGCGAGTAAACTTAATGGAATATACTCCTTGGGTGTTCCCGTGTCCGGTGTACCTGATTTCATCAATGTAAAGTTGGTAACCATTTACGGTTCCGTTTACCACGCCTTTGTCTTGAACCTTGTCATAGTTGTAGGCTATGAAGTTGTTATTCAAGTCTCTGGTTTCCGTCAGTGCCCAATGTCCTATGTTCCCGAATGCATCTTTTAAGGTAGCACCCTCCAATGCTCCTTGACCGGGTTTACCTCCGTAGAAATGTCTGGTTCCGTCCTTGTCGGTTACTTCCCACCAGTAGTTTTTAGGGGAGTTTCCATGACGGATAATTTTCCTAAAGCCTCCTTCAATCCTAGGATAGAATCTTTTCTCGGATGTCCTGTTTTGTAGTGCGTTCCTGTGCGCGACAGGAGTAAGCTGCATGCCTGAAATGAGGTAGGTTTCCGTTTCAAACGCGGAATTGTATCTGGGTGCACCCCAGCGGGTTTCAATATCAATGGATGGGATACTTACGTTCCATCCAAGCGATGCCCAGGAGTTTCCACCCTCGTTCGTGTATTGTAATGCTACGCTAGGAGTTAATCCTTGTCTACCTGATGGGACTTGGATAGGGTAGGACACATTGGCGCCACCTGTGTTATTAGGTGCCGGGGGTGCCATTACACCATAACCTAGTAAGGGACTAGCTGCCTTAATGTCTTTAATGGATGTAGGGTTGTATGATTGTGATTCCGGGGATTCAGGTGTTTTCGCGATGGCGTTGATATAGTCGGTGAAATGATTGGTTTTGGAAATGATTTCCTTGTATTCCTCATCTATACCTTCACGGTCTACCTGTACCCAAGAGTTGCTTTCCTCGTTGAAGTAGAAAGAGCGAATGTCCTTTTCCGTATAGCCTTGCGGGATTTTGCTTTCGTCATAACCGATTCGCAAGGAAACATGATCTAAAAACAGGGTTCCATTGGGTAAGAACCTATAACCATCACCACCCGAGGTAACGTTAACCATTCCGGGATTTAGTGCCGGTATGTCCGTGGAGTTTAGTCGTGTAATGGAAATGTTCGTCCTTTGTGCCAATTCATGACCCTTCGCGATTAAGATGGCATCACCTTTTCTGAGGACCAATTGCTGGCCGGGCAAGAACTCACCTTTAACGGAAGGGGAAAGTTTCTCTGATTTTGAAAAAGCGAATGGTGTAGAAGCCGAGGTTTCAAAAAGGATGAAGCGTTCTTTATTCATTCCTTCACCGTAAACGACCTTGACTTGGCTTTCCCATGAATCACAATCGGTAAGTGGTTTTGGGATAAAAGCCTCGAATTCGCCGTTAAGGTGCGGGATTTCTTTACCGTCCACATACACTTTAGACGCTTCGGTTTTTCCCGTGAAAAAACCCTTAATGTAAGCCTCGTCTTCATAATAAGTACCCAGGGAGGAATTATTGATAATGAGGCTTTTTTTAGCAACTTCACCGGTGCTAAGTTGTTCCGTATAGATTTTGACGTTCCGGATGGAATAATTGACTTCCAAGCCTTTGGGGCTAGCAAAGCGGATCAAGTTTTTTCCGTTTAATAACCAGTCGGGGTTAAGCTCCTCTTTTTGGAGATTCCAACCCTTGGCCGGTTCGAAAACCCTTCCTCCTGTCGATACCTGATCGTTAATACTTCGAGGGATAGAGAGGAAATCCTTAGCGCCATTTAATTCATATACAAGCCATGCTTTTGCAATAGTCTTGGGATTGGCATTCATCTCTACATGGAAAACGTTATCGGATGGGCTATCCACCGGTTTGGTTTCCGATTTGCCGATTAAACCTTCGGGTTGTTTTGCCGGATAAGAAATAACCCCGTTTCCTTCGGGTAAGGATACTTCTTCAAGTTGGTAATCGGTTAAATAATCACTTGTCGAAAAGGGGGAACTTGATTTAGACTCATTTTTGTTTATCTCATTAAAATTAGAACCATTTTCCTCACCGGAAGGGAGGAAAAAAAGAAGCCCGGTAAAGGCGTATACTAAATATTTTGAAAGCTCTTTCATGATTTCTTTGTTTATGGATTTTTGATTGGATTATTGGACGACTACTTCCCTTAAGGTTTTGCCTTCGGGTGTTTCTACCTCGATGAAGTAGATGCCGGGAGTATTTATTTCGGTATGGAGATTATGGGAAATGGCGGAGTTCTCTTGAATTTCCTTGATAAGGTGTCCTTCCGCATTAAATATTCTTACCCAAATGGGCTCAGGTAATTTTAATTGTACCTCTATGGAAAAAGGCTCTTTTTTTGATACAGGATTTGGATAAATGCGGATATGGGAGAGGGGATTGTTTTGGGCTACTTCTTCTTGGTTTTCGATATATCCGAATGAGAAATAATCCTGCCCGTTACCATCCGTATCCCAAATAATGTTATTGAAGGTGATGAATCCGTTTTCATCCTTGTTTCCTTTTATCCTTTCAATGCTACCATCATTGAACTTGCCATTATTGGATCGGTCAATAAGCAAGAATAAGTCCCCTGTACCAATGCTTGTGTTTTGGTATACGGATTCTTGTAGTCGAATAAAAGTAGGAGTCCCGTTTGCGTTTGTCGGAATCAATTTCCAAATTCTAGCGTCTTCAGGATTTGAACCATTCAAGGGCGTTAATGAGCCGCCGTTATTGCCGCATATGAAATATTGACCATCAGATAATTCTCCTTGGTTTTTTTTATTTGTTTCCGTGAAATCACCTACACCAATCGTGATATAATTTTTTAGTGCCGGGCTGGAAATTTTTTGATCAAGGGATGTTAAACCATCTTTACCAATCCCAAAAATCTCATTAGAGAAAGGATCGGATTCGTCATTTGTAAAAATGGTTTTTCCTTTTCCATCCAAGAAGTCAGTTCGTTTAAGACTAATTCCATATTTAAGCGCCAAGTATGATTCTTGAATGTTTCTTTCTTTTTTACTGAGGGCTTTTTCGAATATTAGTACTTCCGGAACGATACCTTTAAAGTCCTCAAATCCCGGAACGGAATTAGCGTTTACCCGATTTGATTTTTTATTCCATCTTTGAATAGAACTTATGATTTTTAAAGATGGATTTTGTTCCTCATGTGTGAATTCGGTTTTCCCGGAAGGACCGACCATCCCCTGAGTCGATAAATATGAATTATCTCGATTCGGGTTTTTCCAGATAATGGTTTCTTCCTCAGTATTATCATCTAGAATTACCGCTAAAACGGTAAAGCTATTTTTACGGGTATTTACTTTTTTACTTTTTTGAATCGTTTCGTCATGTTGGATTGAATGATAATTTATTATCCGTTCGAGTTTTGGGTTTTCATGTTTTTCTTGTTTCGACTCTTGCGAAGCAGTTTGCCCGAACAAGCTTGGTAAAATGGATAAGTTTAGAAAAATGATGATCATTGATCGAATGGAACCTTTCATTGTTATTTCGTTTTAGGTTGAAAATTTGTTACTTTAGATGCAGCATCAATTCATTGTAATTTTAGGGAACAGATAAAAGACATGGATTTCTTAAAATCGAAGAAAATAAGGATGGAAACGGTTGGAGTGGGTTTGTTTTTATAGTGTTTTGAGTGGGTTTTTGTTTTTATATTATTGATTTTTAGTGCATTATGTTTTTGTTTGTTGCCCTGGATTCAATTACATGATTTGCGATTTTTGACCCGTTTTTATTTTGCATGAATAATTTCATTAACTACTTAGACCTTATTAAGGATAATGAAACCTTGAGGAATTCTTTCCTCAAGTACCTAGAGGTTTTTGAAGACGACATGAAGGTCAAGGATTGCTACCGTTCCATCCATAAGCTTAAAAAACAAGCAACAACAAAGGGGAACCTTGAGAATATTATTATGAGTTCAGGAATTTCTAATAGGGATATTTCTATTGTTGATAAACGGTTATGCCGAGCATTCGAGAATTTCGTCGCCGCTGAGGAAATGAATAGGCAGGAAAACGAGATTGAGAAAAATTTCTTCTTTTTAAAGTATGTCAAGAAAAGAAGAAATGAAACCCTCTTTTTTCAAACCGTACATAAATCCTATTCGAGGTTAAAGAAGGAGAAGAAGAATTCAAGGACTTCGATGTGGAAGTTTTATATTGATAATGAGCATTATTTTCATCCTTCGGTAGAAAAAGGCGAAAAGAGTTCGGAGGAAATTAATGTGGAAAAATTAAGTTCATCCTTGGATGAGTTTTATGTTTTGAATAAAAAGAAAATAATGCTGGAGTCAATGGCGATTAGCCGTGCCACAAAAAAAGAATTCAACATAGCATTACAAGAAGAAATCAAATTTTTTCCTGAAATAAAGAATAACCTTTTGGATGTCCTTTATAATAAAAACATTAAGTTATTTGAAAATTTTAATATAGAAGAACTCTTAGAGATAAAAGAAATAGTTTTTTCTAATAGCAGTCTCTTTCAGGAAAATGATTTAATGTTTTTAACCAATTCTCTTTTAAACCATGCCGCTTTTGGGATTAACCAGAGTTACGGAAGAATTGTAAATGAAGAAAATATTAATTTAATCCAGGAGCACAAAAATGAATTAAAAGGATTTAAAAAAGAATATTTAGATATCCTTTCATGGGAGTTTTCACAAAAAAGAGTGCTCGCTAAATCTTATGGTTATATAAATCATCCTATCTTTTTAAGTTTTATAAATATAGCCTCTGACCTTGGAGATATAAAATTAGCATCTAATTTTTGTAGGCAAAATCTAAAATATATATCTAAGGATATACGCCCTATTGTTGAAGCTTTGAGTCATGGTCGAATGTATTTAGCGAAAGGGAATTTGATAAAAGCTTTTAAGCAAATTGAGAATATTGATTTTAAAAATCAATCCTTTGAGCTTGCAATTTCAATGCGTTCTCTTAGGTTGAAAATATTGACCATCGCCTTTTTAGAGGGTGTTGATTTATGCCCAAATGGGAATGAACCTAAAGTTATTAAAGAAATCAATTTGTACAGAACCTTTTTAACAAGGTCAAAAACAAAGTTTAGCGATCAGAATCCAAGAATTAAAAGAAACCTGAATTTTGTAAACCTCTCATCGAAATTGGTAAGGAGTACGTCAAAATCCGCTGTTAAAAGGAAAGAGATGGTTTTCTCTTTTGTGAAAAAAATTAAATTAAATACCGTATTTAAAAGTTGGGTTATTAAGATGATTACGAATTGAAATGACCTTATAAATTGGTAGATCATGAATAATAAAATCCACTTCCGCCAAAACTCAGGAGGAGAGAACCTATATCTCAACAATATATACCAAGAGCACTATTTCCTTGAAATAAGAAGGGAAATCACGGAAACTCCTTTGTCCGATTTGCAAAAACGAGTTTTTGCGGAAAGTATCAGCGA
>JAHDDF010000093.1:11386-12744 GCA_020629475.1 Saprospiraceae bacterium | reverse complement strand
TCCGGAGCTTCGGATGCTACAGGTGTTTCCGGTACCTCGGGCGCTTCAGGCGCATCGGGTGTAGGAGGTGTTGCGGGGTCTTGGCGATTCGTGGTTATTGAATCTCCTGAAGGATCTTCCGTAGTGGTGGTACAAGAGAAAAGAAACAGACAAAAACAGATACTAAGTAACTTAACGAAGCTTTTCATGTGATTTCGGATTGCAGGTGTATAATAAAGTCTATTAAATGTAGTAATTTTTATACCTTCTTCCGCACATAAAATTTTGAGATGAACCAAGAGAACCCGTTTGAGCAATACTTGGAGGGAATTCCTTTCAAGGCGTTTTGGGAATGGTTTAAGGAACACGCCGAGGAATTCAGGAAAGTGGTCCTTGCCGAAGGAGACGTGGAGAACGATTTTTTTAATAAAATGGATGAACCCCTATCACGGGTGAAGGAGAATATCTTTTGCTTGGTAGGTGTAATGGGTGATGATACGGTGGATTTAATTTTTACCCCTGACGGCATGGTGAAAAACATCGTATTCGTGGAACAATTGGTGGCAGCCGCTCCTTCTTTGGATGGCTGGAATTTCCAAGCACTGAAACCACCCATGGATATTAACGACATGGGTATTTCAATGGGTGGGATGGATTTTAGCACGGAGAATCTGTCCTTCTATTCGGAGGATTATGAGGATTATCCCGATGAAATCAATATCACTGTCGTCCACAATGATTTTACGGAGGAAGAAGCGGCACTTGCCACAAACGGGACCTACATTTTTATCGATAATTACATTGGTGAATTATCATTCGTAAATACGGTTGATAGCCTAAGTATCATCGGTCCCGCACAAGCAGAGAAAGAATTGGTACCCATCAATAAATTAAAGGATTTCCTGAAATGGCGCCAGAAGGAATTCGTGGAGAAATACGAAGCTACCCGTTATGATACCGCCTCGGATGAACATACCATGTATGAGGCAAAGACCCAGGAGGGAAATCCCGTAGTAGCCGTAATGAATACGTCTTTACTTCATTGGGATAAACAGTCATCCCATCCTTGGATCGCTACGGTCGGTGTTCATTTTGACGGTTCGGAAAACAACGGCATGCCCAACCAAGAACAACTATCCTTAATGAATGAATTCGAGGATGAATTCATGCAGCATCTCAAGGATTTTGAAGGATATTTAAACGTCGGTAGACAAACCGGGGCAGGAACCCGTGAAATCCACTTTGCTTGTAAGGAATTCCGTAAACCGCCCTTGGTACTGAATCATCTCATTGCCAAATACGCGGAGCAACTTGAATTTAGCTTGGAGTTATACAAGGATAAATATTGGCGCTCTTTTTCGCAGTTTATGCCGTATTGA
>JAHDDF010000093.1:5760-11286 GCA_020629475.1 Saprospiraceae bacterium | reverse complement strand
TACAACAACAAAATCCCCACCTGCAAAAATCCCGCACCCATTCCTAGAAGAGCACCGATTAAAATCAATTTCCATTCATCCTCCTTAAATACCGGACGCATGAATCCTAGGAACTCGTCAGGCGGGAGGTTCTTCATTTTATCCGCTACGGTGTCCTTGATATCGAAGGCATGTTCCGCATAACCGAACATTTCCTCCAAGGAGTGAGGTACCTCCTGTTTGAACGTATCCACCACTTTTCCTTTAATGGCATTGTACGTTTTGCTGCCCGAGGTAATTCGGATAAAAGAACGATTCAATCCCGCCGTTTTATCCACGATACCATCCACGTGCATTTCCACCAAATCCACGATTTTGGTAATGGCGCGCCCTTGCATGATGTTATCAAAAATATTCCGCATCGTGAATAGTCGCTTTGCTAATACCTTCCCGAATTCATCGGAAACCTCATCTTGCCGCTTCATCAATAATCCTTGGAAAACCAAAGGGCCAATCTTGATGGGTTCTTCCGGTTCAAAGATGAGTTTCAAGGCTATAAAATTGGTCAAGTATCCAACGATCAAACCTCCTACGGGCAAGGAAATCCAAGCACCGGGTAAATCTTGAATGAAGTACCACAAAATCATCTGGATGATACCGAAAAGGAATCCGAAGTAAAATCCGGATTTTTCAATAAAACGGAATTCCTCCTCACCGCAACGCAGGAACAACTCGTTCATGATGCCCCTGTCGTTTTCAATTTGGTCCAACACCATTTCCTTTACGTCCCAAAGGTCAAGGATGTCGTCCTTGATTTCCTCCATGATTTGACGCACGGATTCCGGGAATTCGTCAATGGCGCTTTGAAGAATATTTTCCTTTCTCCTTTTTGGCAACGCCGCCCAAATAACGGGAAGTTCGGATTTAAAGGCATCTTCCATCGTCTCCCGGGCAAGGGTCCTCATTTCCGGTTCCAATTCCTCGGAAACGCGCTGCGGGTCCAAGCGGCTAAAAATCTCCTTGATATCAATAAGGTGTTCCAGGATCATATCCGTGGATAAGGATGCCATCTTAGTAGCTTTCAAAGGAATAATCCCTTGCCAACCGATGCGCATCCAAGAATGCTTTTTACTCAAGACCCACCCCTTGAATTCAATAGGGTTGAAGGTCATGCGTATGGCAATCTTATTGGTCCACCAACCTACTACCGCCGCCGTAAGCGGGATAATAAGGTATACCAAGTACGGTTTTACCCAATACCAATATTCGCTAATGGTTCCTAGTACGTTCTGAAGTATGTCCTCCAACGGGTTAAAGGTTTTCTCTGCCGGAAAAGTACGTAACTTCTAATAAATAGGCACGTCCTAAACATAGGAACGTGTTTTGAACGTTCTAAATTGGAATGAACCATTGGATTCCATATCGATTTCGCCTAAAAAAGGAATATGTTTTCCTTTTAGGATTCCTTGTTTTTACGATAAGGCTGAACGCCCAATCCTTTGAGTTCGAGAATATCGTTCCCAATCCCGGATTTGAAGAACTATCCTCCCATCCACTGGGCTGGTTTTATAAGGGCTCGGATTATACGCGCCTGATGAAGTATTGGAACAGCCCTACCCATGCTTCCCCCGACGTGTACCATCCCAAGGTGCGCATCCCTATTTTCTGGACCCAAAAGGGTTTCGGGATTGAGCGGCCCAGAACGGGGCAATGCATGACGGGAATAACCGTTTACGGTTGTAAAGAGGGAAAACCGCATTGTAGGGAATATATCCAAGTACAATTATTGGAACCCTTGGTGGTAGGACAAACGTATCAAGCGGAATTCCATACCATGGCACTCTCCGATTCCAAAATGGTGGACGGTTTGGGCATGGCTTTCTTGGATAAACCAAGGGAGGAGATTACCACGGAACTTTTGGAAGGAATTACGCCTGCTTATCAAGAAAAAAGCTTGATTACCGCCAAGGACGGAAGGTGGCATAAGGTGAGCTTCGAGTTCAAGGCGGGGGCCCCTGCCTCTTACCTTGTTATCGGTAATTTTTTAAGTGATGATGAAACGCGTTCCTCTGATGCGGGCGCAAAACTCAAGTACGCTTATTATTATATCGACGACGTAAAAGTCCGGAAAACAAAACCGATTATTGATCGTCCTGATCCGATTCCCGTTGATGAGAATGACCTCTGTTGTGTGGAGTTAGCAATCGGGAAAACTTTTGAGTTACGGAATATCTTTTTTGAATCCGCCAAGGCGGAATTATTGCCTAAGTCCTTCGAGGAATTAAATAAGCTGCTACGAATCCTTCAGGATAATCCTAGCGTAGTCATCGAAGTACAAGGGCATACGGACAATCGTGGCGGTTATAAATATAACCTGAAACTGTCCCGCGAGCGCGCCCAAGCCGTAGTGGATTACTTGACCCGTTACGGGATTTCCAAGGACAGGCTTTATTTCAAAGGTTTCGGGGACACAAGACCCTTGGCTTCTAATGATACGGAAGAGGGTAGGGGATTGAATAGGCGTGTTGCTTTTGTTGTTTTACGAATGTAGATAAAAGAGGCTTCGTCCTGATATCCGTCTAATTCCTCCGAGTTTGATTTTACTGTTTAATGATTTTAAAGGAATGGGTTTCGTTACGCTTTTTTAAATGTAATACATAAGTTCCTGCCGGTAGGTTTGCGATGGAGATAGACTCCGAGGAATAAAGGGAATTCCATTCCCTGACTTTGATTCCTGTCATATTAAATAAGGAGGCTTCAATAGGGGTGTTGCCGTTGTAGACGAAGTGGACTTGATCTTTAGTGGGGTTGGGGAAAATTTGTATATTTTCGATACTTGAAACATAATTTGCGGGCACTTTATATTTTATCAAAAAAATATCTTCTCCTCCAAAACTTCCCAAAGGCATCAAGTCGGATGAAAGTTCTGTATTTATGAAATAAGCAAAGGCGCCGAAAATATAAATATTCCCATATTTATCGGAGAGGATTTCCTCAGGACGACAAATATAATTACCCTCTATTTTAAAATAGTCTCCAAAAGTTCCATCCTCTTCCATAATAAAACCAAAAAGGTCAAATACTCCATCTAATACAGCATCCAAATCCGGGTTTTTATATCCTACGATGCATACTCTGTTATCCGGTAAGGTTGTGATTTTTGGCTCATATAAATAAAGTTCGTCTCCGAATCTTCTTTGCTGTATGAATTTTCCCGTTGGGGTGAATTTTAAAACATATCCTAGTTGGCGACCAAGCCCGTATGTCCCTAAAGGAGGTGTGTCAGGATCGGCGGTGAAATCATCCGAATAATATGTACCCGTAATTAGGATATTATTATAACCGTCTTCCGCTATATCCGAAAATCTAAAAGCGGAATCTTGAGTAGGGATATAATGTGACCACTTTATATTAAAATCCTGATCCAATTCAAATAAGAAAAATAATGTTTCATTCTCCGCTAAACTGAAATCCGGTTCCGTAATTCCCGGAATAGGTCTATATGAAATCCCTGCAATTAGAATGTGTCCGTTTTTTCTAACGTGGGACTGCCAATGACCATGCCATGAACCTAGGTTACTGAAATAGGTATTATCTAAAGCGTATCCGTTTTTATTTAGTCTTATAGCGAAAAGTCCTCTGATATCTTGGTTCAATTCGTCGGTTGGTTGCGTATAATTCGCACTGTCTCCCTTGAATGATAAGTTGAATGGTACATCTGAATCATAAACTCCCGTAGCAATTAATGATTCGCCATTTGAGGTGTGTTCCATTTCTAAATTCCTAAACGTTCCTCTTCCTTCTAGGTGTCTCTCCCAAATGAATTCTCCTTCAGGTGAATATTTTATTATAAATAAGAGTCGTCCACTGGATTCTTCTCTACAAATAGGATATTCGCCCAAGTTGAGATCAGCATCAAAACAGCCTGTACTTATTGTTCCCGCAAGGTACATGTTCCCGTCGGAGTCAGTTGTAATTTGGTTTACGTAAAGTCCGGAATTCGTTATGTTTAATCCTTGGGGATAGGTAAAGAACTTGGATATGATTAACTCACCGTTAGACGTATGCTTTTGTAAAATAATATTGCTGTAAATATATGGTATGAAATCATGTAGTATTTCTCCCGGGGCTTGGGAGTGAGTAAACTGTAATCCATCGGTTTGGGTTACCGTGATAACATTGCCCTCTTTATCAATAGCTGTTTTTATTGCTCGATCATTGTAATTACTTCCAAATGAAACCGCCCAATCGAAATAAATATTTTGACTTGTGGATGTGACGCCTAGTAATAAAAATATGAAAGTATAGATAGAATATTTCATGGTTCAGTTTTTATTGTTTAATGATTTTTAAGGATGTAGTTTGGTCATTATTTTCTAGACGTAAAATGTAAGTACCCGTAGGTAATTCATTTAAATTCAGTGAAGTTGATGAATAAATTATTCCGTAATCTTTAATTTTTATACCGTTAATTGAGGATAGGGTGGCATTATTTATAATTCCGTTTTCAAAAAGTATTGATATTTTGTCTCTTGTTGGATTAGGGAAGATGTTTAAGTTATTAATAACGTCTAACGTATTTCCGCTTGGATTTACTTTAAGTAAGTACATGTTTCTATTTCCTGTATCTTCTTCAAGAAGAACGGGGAAGTGAGGGTGGTTATCTTCTGCGTAAAAAAATCCGGTTAAATATAGATTCCCTTCTTTATCAGAGATTATTTTATCGGTTCTCATGTATTTATCATGTGTGAGATCGAATTGGGTACTAATGTCTCCGTTTGTATTTATTGAATAACCCTTTATTCCGCCAAATGTAGATTCAAGACTAGAGTTGTAGTCAAGGTAATATGATTGGGTAGTTATAATTTTTCCGCTGGGTAATATTGTTGTTTGGAGACTGCCGTTCGGGAATTCGTTCCCGAATTCTTTTATCCATTTTAATTCTCCTGGTGGATTAAAATTGGCAATGAAATTCCCATAATGCCCCGATTCACCTACAGGTTGTGTTTCAGGGAAGTTTGATGCCAAGGAAAATTTACAGGTATAAGAACCTGCGACAATGATATTCCCGAAAGGATCAATTGAAATGTCTGAAAACCTCAGTGATTCCGGGATGGCATGAAAGTGTGTCCAGTTTAAATTTAATTCCGAATCTACTTGTGCAATGAAAAATAAGTTTTCGTTTTGATTAATTTCTTCATCACTCCAAATATCGGAATCGGGATTGTCGGTTGATCTTTTTTTTGTATAGCCGGTTAAAATGATTTCACCGCTAGGCTTTGTTTCGGAAATAAAATAAATACCTGAAGGGCTTGAAATTTTTCTGCCTTGTATGAAAACACCATCCGAATTGAATTCTGAAATAAAAATCGGCAGGTTATTTAGTTCCGGGTTGGGCGGGATAAAGGAGGTGCCGGAATGTTCTAAATTTAAGTACATTCCTTGATTTGTATTGTATTGCCCAATTAAAGTAATGGATTCATTTCCGTTAATATTATTGATGAATAAATTATTTACGCTATGCCCTGCTTCAACATGTTTTGCCCA
>JAHDDF010000093.1:1381-5660 GCA_020629475.1 Saprospiraceae bacterium | reverse complement strand
TTTTAATGATTTTAAGCGTACGGGTTTCTTGTTGGTTTATTAATTGCAATACATAAGTACCACTGGGGTAATTTGAAATATTAATATTATCCGAGGAGAATACGTCCATATATTCCTTAATTAATATTCCGTTTGCATTGAAAACCTTGGCTTGAAAAGAACCACCGTTAGGAAATGAGATATTGATTTTTCCATTGGAGGGATTCGGGAAAATCCGGATATCACTCAAGTCGGATTCCGCTTCAAAATCAGGACTAATAATCAAGGAAAAAACATCTTCGTCCTCAAGGGCATTAAATACGTTTAAACCATCGTTAGGGTTTACGTTTAATGCGGCTTCAAAATTTCCTAAGAAATAAATTTTTCCTTGTTTATCGGAAACGATATCCCGTAAATCAATTTCCTTTTCATTGGCAATACTAAAGGAATAACCGAATGTCCCGTCCTTGGAAATTTGAACGCCGTACATCCCTTGTTCCAAGGCAAATTCGATATGATTTTGATCGTCCGGTTCTAAATCCAAATAACCACTAAAATGTCCTGCCACAAAAATATCCCCGCCCGGTAAAACCGTTAATTGTGGTTCAGGATTATCATTCCCGTTCCCGATTCTTTTTTGCCAAAGAGGAATGCCTTCCGGTGAATATTTAATGATGAAGTTGTCCCGTTGTCCTTCATAGTCCAATGAAGGAAGAGATTCGTTGATTGAAAAGGAACCGAATCTATATGTTCCGGTGACGTATGAATTCCCGAAAACATCTACTTCAATATCCGTAACTGCGGAAGGCAAAAAGGTATTTACCGGTTGATCCGACCAAATGAAATTTAATTTATCATCCAATTCAGCCATGAAGTAGGCTCGAGATGGAGTTGTCCATCCTCCATCTTCATTCCCTACTAGATGTTCCAAACCTTTGATCTCTCCATTGAAATCACCGCCAATGATGAGTTCTCCTGTTGGTTTAAGTTCCGCGTCTCTTATAATGATTTCCCGTGTTCCATCCACGGTTCTTCCTTGCAGGTAATTTCCTTGGGTATCGAATTCGGAGATATAGGATTGTAAAAAAGGAGTGGAAAAAATAGGCGGTATGATTCCTTCCTCCGTTTGTTCAAAAGAAATATCCATTCCGGCATCGGCACGGTACAGCCCGGTTAGCACCAAGGTTTCCCTGCCATTGAGGTTCCTTATATTCAATGAACTTGTATTAGCACCAAGAATGGATTGGTGCCCCCAGAGGAATTTCCCGTCTTTATTGTATTTGGCAATAAAATTAGCACCGGAAAGTGCCCAAGAACCGCAGACTTCATATTCCCCTTCACTAGGGTCAAGATCGAAACATTCTCCCGTAGTACCGGTCACGTATATATTTCCCTTGGAATCCGTTACGATATCCGTGAATTTGGGCGGGATAAAAGCGCTTCCTACGGAGTGGAAATAAAGACTCCACATTAATCGTCCGCTAGAATGGTATTTTAAAATTGCCTTATCCCTTGTGTATCCATCTTCCCCGATGGGTACGGCCGGATGGTCAAGATTCCCGGATTGATAAATGTTCCTAGGAGCTTCCATGGCAATAATATAATTCCCGTCCTTGTCAATGGTAGAGGTAAAGGCATTATCCGCTCCCGTACTTCCCAAGGAGAAAGCATTCACCAAATCATAGCTTTGCCCTTGGATTTGAAATTGGATGAATAGCAATAAAAAAAGAGGTAGAAATTTTTTCATGTGGGGTAGTTTTAAGTTATCGTATATTCCTTTAAGGGGTGATTTATCCGAAAACGCTGCAAGCAAGTCGATTCAGCTTTGGCAATTCGAGGGAACATTACCATATTTGTCCAAGTCATTCCCGCAAACCATGTTTAAAGATTTATTCAAACTAAGAGGTCCTTTAAGTTCCCGCCAGAAATTTGTCTTGGGTATCTTGGGTATCCTCCTTTTTCTAGGCGTTTGGTTCATCGCTTCCGAGTCCATGTCCTCCACCAATATCAAGGAGATTGATTACGGTGACGTGGACCCGCTTCCCGTGCAGGATATGCTGTATTACGAGAATGATTCCCTACAAGGGGAGCATCTTGATCAGCTTATGGCAATGAGCCAATCGGATTTGGAAAAATACGGATTGGTCAAAACCAAGATTTATCCTAAAGTACCGCCCATTCATAAAGTAGTAGGCTCTTATCCTAGCTTAATGAAGGATTCGGATTTACTGGGGAATGCCGCATCTTCTTTGACCGTAAACTTGGTCGCTTATATCGTTGCCATTATACTGTCCTTGTTGATTGGTTTCGTGATGGGATTGATTCCCTTCTTCCGGGGGCTTTTCGGTCAACTATTCGATGCCTTCCGATTTATCCCGCTTGCCGCGGTAACCTTCGTTTTCGTATTGCTATTGAAGGACGGTTACGGGATGAAAATCTCCTTCCTTGCCTTCGGTATCTTGGTATACTTGGTGCCGGTAGTAGTACAAAGGATTGATGAAGTAAAAAGTGTTTATCTCAAGATGGCGCATACTTTAGGTGCCACCAATTGGGATACGATTAGGACCGTTTATTTCCCGTCCGTCTTGTCCCGCCTTTCGGATGATATCCGTGTACTTACGGCTATATCTTGGACCTATATCACCGTTGCGGAAATGGTAAATAATACGGGTGGTTTAGGGGGCTTAATATTCAAGCTCCGGCGGATGTCCAATATCGAAGGCGCTTACGCCGTATTGATTGTTATTATCCTCATCGGAATCATGCAGGATTGGATTCTACGCTTGTTGGACCGTTGGTTCTTCCCGCACAAGCATATCGAGAACACCCACGGAAAAAACCAATAAGCCATGCTACAATTTACGGATACGGATAAGAGGAATATCATCGAGATGCACAACATCTCCCAGAGCTATGATGGCGGTAATTCTTGGATTATCCAAAATGCCGGCTTCTTGGTGGAAGACAAACCGGGCAAGGGGCAATTCGTAGTGATTTTAGGTATGTCGGGCTGTGGCAAATCCACCATTTTGCGATACATCGCCGGGCTACAAAAACCCACGGAAGGAACCGTTCTGGTCAACGGGAAGGAAGTAGGGCGTGAAAACCGTGTAAGTATGGTTTTCCAGCAATATTCCTCCTTGCCTTGGATGTCCGTTTTGGACAATGTGGGCTTGGCGCTTCGTTACCAAGGGGTAGCTAAATCCGAGCGTGACGACCGCGCGATGGAGCTAATCCGTCAAGTAGGGCTTGAAGGACATGAGCATAAGTTTGCCCAATATCCCAGCCTTTCCGGTGGTCAATTACAGAGGGTGGCAATTGCCAGAAGTCTTCTTGCCAATCCCGAGGTGTTAATGATGGATGAGCCGTTCGGTGCCTTGGATATCAAGACACGCTTGAATATGCAAGATTTGCTCCTTGATATTTGGTCGGAATATCATCCTACCATCGTATTCGTGACCCACGATATCCCGGAAGCCGTTTACTTAGCGGATGATATTTATATCATGAAATCCGCACCTTCGCGCTTCGTGGAGCACATCCATATTGATTTACCTACGGATAGGAATCGTTTGACAAAAAGGAATCCTCATTATACGGAATTGGTACATGAGGTAGAGGACAAAATGATGAGTGTTTCCGGTATGACATAGGATGATGGAAGAGCTTCTAAAAGAAATCCGCGCTTGTCGCATTTGTGAGGATTCCCTTCCTTTTGGTTGTCGTCCGGTAATGTCGGCGGCACCGAGTAGCAAGATTTTAATCGTTGGGCAAGCACCCGGCAGAATCGTGCATTCCACCGGTATTCCTTGGGATGATAAGAGTGGTGAAAACCTCCGTTCTTGGATGGGTATTGATTCCGATACCTTTTATGATACGTCCCGAATCGCCATTCTGCCCATGGGTTTTTGTTATCCCGGTACCGGAAAATCAGGGGATCTTCCTCCTAGGAAAGAATGTGCTCCTGAATGGCATACCAAGGTGTTGGAAAAATTACCGAATTTGGAATTAACCCTTCTCATTGGCGCTTACGCGCAAAAGTATTATCTCCAAAAAAAGAGGAAGAAAAACCTCACGGAAACGGTGATGCATTACGCGGAATACCTGCCTGAATTCATACCCTTACCACACCCTAGTCCTAGGAATAATATTTGGCAAAAGAAACATCCTTGGTTCAAGGCGGAAATCCTCCCCGTATTACAAGAAAAAATAGAAACTACGTTGGGATAGGGCTTTGCGAAGGGGTAAACCCCTCCGTTTTGTGTACTACGGTCGTCCCGACCTTTTTTTCGGATGGAAT
>JAHDDF010000093.1:0-1281 GCA_020629475.1 Saprospiraceae bacterium | reverse complement strand
TATAATCCGTAAATCTTACCCAAGTACCTCGGATACCAAATCCGCGGCCTCTTGAAGAATAATAGCGGATTTAACCTCCAAACCGGAGTTGTCGATCAATTCCTTAGCGATATCCGCGTTGGTTCCTTGCAAACGAACGATGATAGGAACATTGATTTGGTCGCCCATATTATTGTAAGCATCCACTACACCTTGCGCTACACGGTCGCAACGAACGATACCACCGAAGATGTTGATAAGGATACATTTTACCGCAGGATCCTTAAGGATGATACGGAAAGCGTTTTCAACACGCTCAGCATCCGCTGTACCACCAACGTCAAGGAAGTTCGCCGGATCACCACCGGATAGTTTGATGATATCCATGGTAGCCATTGCCAAACCGGCACCGTTTACCATACATCCCACGTTACCGTCAAGGTTAACGTAGTTCAAACCGAATTCACCGGCTTCCACCTCAGCGGGATCTTCCTCGCTTTTATCACGAAGTGCCGCTAAGTCAGGATGACGGAAAAGAGCGTTATCATCAAGGGTTACCTTACAATCCACCGCGATGATTTCATCATTGGCGCTTTTCAAGCAAGGGTTGATTTCAAACAAGGAAGCATCCGAGCCCAAGAACGCACGGTACAAGTTGGAAATGAACTTGCACATGTCCTTGAAAGCCGCACCGCTCAAACCTAGGTTGAAAGCGATTTTACGCAATTGGAAACCCTGAAGCCCCAAGTGCGGATCAATGTACTCCTTGTGTACCAAGTGAGGCGTAGCTTCCGCTACCTCCTCGATATTCATACCACCCTCGGTAGAGTAGATAATTACGTTTTTCTTCTTACCACGGTCCATCATGATGGAAACGTAGAATTCCTTACACGCGTCAAAATCAGGAGCGTAGGAATCTTCCGTCAAAAGCACCTTGGAAACCAATTTTCCCGGTCCTTCCAGACCACCCGGTGTTTGAGGGGTTTTAAGCATCATACCAAGGATATTCCCGGCATGCTCCTGTACCTCTTCCCAATTCTTGGCAAGCTTTACACCGCCACCTTTACCGCGGCCACCCGCGTGGATTTGTGCCTTTACCACAACGAAGTCCGTCCCGGTTTCCGCTTGCAATGTCTCGTATGCCCCTTGGAGGTTGGCGATGTCCTCTACAAGTACGCCGCGTTGGATTTTTACGCCGTAGCTCGCTAGCATTTCCTTACCCTGATATTCGTGAAGATTCATATTAGGAATTTGGTATTTCTAAATCTCGGGCAAAGGTAAGGTTTTGGGGGGAATTTTTTA
>JAHDDF010000092.1 GCA_020629475.1 Saprospiraceae bacterium | reverse complement strand
GGGAAATTAAAGGCGGAGATGATACCTACGATTCCTAGCGGATGCCACTGCTCGTACATGCGGTGGTTCGGGCGCTCTGAATGCATGGTAAGACCATATAATTGACGGGAAAGACCCACCGCGAAATCACAGATGTCGATCATTTCCTGGACTTCACCGAATCCTTCTTGAAGGCTTTTTCCCATTTCATAAGAAACAAGTTTACCTAGCGGATCCTTGTATTTACGAAGCGCCTCACCGTATTGGCGGACGATTTCCCCACGTTTAGGGGCAGGAATTTTTCTTAATTCCTTGAATGCGTTTTTAGCGGTAGTGATAACCTGCTCGTATTGTTCAGGCGTTGTAACACTAACACTCCCGATGTATTTCCCGTCCACAGGAGAATAGGAATCAATGTATTCGTCGGATTCGTAAGCGAGGAGACCTGTAGAGGTTCCCGCGTTTTTTTCCTCAAGACCGAGTTCTTTCAAGAAGCTTAAGTCCATGATATAGGTTTGATTTAGGTTCAGGGAATAATCATCCTATCGATGATATCTCTTTTCGGCTGCAAAAGTACGGGCATTTAATAGAATAGAGAAGGAATATCCAAGCTTGTTTATAAAAAGGCTTTCTAAGAGCTTGTTTAAATTTTGGTCATTATGTCGAGAAGCATCAATTTTTTGCTTAATCGAGGCGAAAAAATAGGGTGATAGCAGCGCTATCAAGCCCGGTTTTTCAACGAAGAGTAAGCGAAAAAGTGAGCTTCGCAGACCAATAACTAAATTTTAAACAAGCTCTTAATGGGTTTGTGCGTGGGTAATACAAGGGGAGGAAAGATTTTTGGTTTTCCATATTTATGAAGTTGCCGATTATAAGTTTTTGGTATTGAGCAAGAGATGAAAATCCAAGGGGGCACAGATACATATAAATTTATACAAAATGTTTTTTCGGCATATGTTTTGAACTATTGTTACGGAATGAAGTAAAAACGCGCGCAATTTTCAATTTAGTGACTTAGCATAAGGGTCAAGAGAGCAAATTATTAAGGGAAAGCACTATTCCACCCCGGTTAGTGGTTATTTCGTCGAAGGGCACCGGATTTCACCTGCAAATACAGCCCTTTCACCGAAAGATGGACGTTTGAGTTTAGATGTCACTTTACATTTGAGGTATACAAAAACAAATACATCATCTTAAACGCACCGCATTTTCAAAAACTCTTGACATGAACACGCACCGGAATAAATATAAAATGGCCTTTACAGGGGCGCTGGCGTTAACCGCCTCCCTTCTTGTAGGTGGGCTTATCGCCAAAACGGCGTACATGAAAAGTCTTGGAACCATCCAGGAGCAATCATTTAATAAGCTCTTTTATATGGAGTTAGGTATTGTTTGTCTTCTCATGGCGGTTCTTGTGGCGCAACTGATTTTTATTTTTCGCCCGTTAGCAAAAAGGATGGGCGTTAAAGAAGGATCTCTTAGGAAGCAACTTGCCGAGACCAAGAAAATCAACTCCCAGTTAGAGGAGATGTCCGTGGTAATGGGGCATGATTTAAAGTCTCCGCTTCGCTCAATCGGTAGTTTTGCCCAATTGACCAAGCGCCGCTTGAAAGGGTATGACGATACCGACGTAAAAGAGTACTTGGAGTTTATTACTACGGGCGTAAACCATATGACCGGCCTTTTGGATTCCATTATGGCACATGCGAAATCCACTCGTCCTAGTGACATGAAGGAAGAAATAGTAATGGACATCCTATTGGATGAGGTAAAGTTGAACCTATACGATTCCATTACCACCAAGAGCGCCCACATTCATACGTATAATCTTCCCACGATACAGGGAAGCAAGTTCCAGTTGGGTCAAGTTATGCAGAATCTAATCGAAAACGGTTTGAAGTATAATGAGCATAACAAACCCGAGGTTAGGATTGAGGGTATGGAAACCAAAAAGGAATATATCATCTCCGTTATCGATAACGGGATAGGTATTCCCCAAAAGCAAGCAAAACGTGTATTCGAGGTTTTCCAAAGGTTGAATCCCGTGAAGTATGAAGGTTCGGGAGTTGGTTTGGCAACCTGCAAAAAGATCATCGAAAGACATGGCGGTAGGATTTGGGTAGAATCCAACGAGGCGGGTGGCTCCACCTTTAGATTCACGATACCTAAAGCAAATACCCAAAAGAAGGAATCCATTTTTAAATTTTTAATCCCCCGTGCCGTATGAAAAAGCAGTACAAGAATTATTCGGATGTAGTTTATCCGTAACCAAAGGAATAGAAAGTTTGATTTGAGAGTCATCCATCGGACGCAGGCACCGCCTTCCTTAAGGGAAGAGCGGTGTTTTTGTTTTTATAAGGGAGAATGAAAGCGTTAATTTTATTTAGACTTATTCCTAATAAAGTGTTTTTGACTTATATTTGGGGTATAAACATCAGTTCCCCTTATGGTAGGAAAGAAGAAATTATCCGAAAACACTGACCCGACAACTACCGTTTGCATTCCTTGTGCTTGTTTTCAAGGCAAATCGGTAAAGAAGAAGTGTTGTAAAAAATACAAGAAGGGCAAGCAATGTAAGCGTTGCCCTAAAAGATAAGCTCTTAGTTGGATGCTTCATGTATCCATTCCCCGAATAGGTTAATATAGCCGATTTTATCCCCTTCCTCTACTCTGATGGCGCCGTTGCCGGTTCTTGTTACTACCTTGTAAAAGTCATAAACGGGTTCTAGGATCACGTTTCCGTTTTGATCCGCTAATCCGATAAAAGTTTGTGGTGTACCCAAGTAGGTTCCGTCATCGTTCCTTTGGATTTTACTGAATTTGGCTTGCGTGTAGTTCCTTCCTTTTGCATCCATGAGCGCATATCCTCCGGCATCCCTTTTTACCACGGCGGTTCCGTTATTGAAGGGTAGAAGCCTATCAAATCCTCTTTCCGGGCTCATATAGTTATCCTCACCCATTTTTTTGAAATGATACCTGTCATAGTGTTTGCCATTCATGAATCCGTAGTATTTCCGTTCACGGATACCGAGGATGTCCCCTGATCGGAAAACAAGGGTTCTGTCCGGATGGGTACTTAAGATGGTATTCCCGTCCGAATCAATGAGGGAACGATAAATCCTACCTGTGGTATCTTTTTGACCGATGATTGCCGTTCCATCCTTGAAGTAGGAAGGTGTGTCGAATTTCAAGGAATCAAAAACGGGTTTTCCCTCCATATCCAAGAACTGCCAAGGTTGGCTCATGTATCTTTGCACCGCGATTTTTCCTTCGGACGGTTTATATAGGGTATTGTTTACAGGAGGTAAAATCTCTTGCCCAGCCTCACTTACCAAGCCAAAGCGTTTCTCATTCTTAATTACGGCATAGCCGTTTTCGAATTCATAGATATGGTCATAACTCGGCTCGAGAATGGTTTTCCCGTCTTTATCAATAAGCCCCATTTTCTCGAATTGGACATATTGGACGATGGCAAGACCATTGTCTTGGAAAGGAAAAATGAGCTCGTATTTTTCCGGTACAAGCACGAAATTTCCTGATTTATCAATTAAACCGGTTTTACCTGCAGCCACAACACGTGCTACACCATGCTTAAAATCAAAAGCCAAAGAAAAGGCAGGTTTGATTTTAATGTTGCCTTGGATATCGGAATAACCGTATTTCCCGTTTTTACGGATTAAAACCAAACCGTCGGAGGGAGCGCCTCTCGCATCCAAGGGGAAGGATTCCAATAATTTCCCGTCTTTGGAAAGAAGGTAGGAAACGGAATCTTTTTCAACAAAAGCATATCCCTCATTAAATAAGGAAGCCGTGTCAAAATTGCATTCCGCAATAAGGTTACCTAATGTGTCAACGTATCCATACTTCCCGTTCAGCTCAACTCTCCGGATGCCGTCCTTGATTTCAGATATTCCGTTAAACGCGATATCCGAAAGGAGATTACCTTCGTTATCCATTAGGTATTGCGTTCCTTTATTTGAATTTTTTAATTCAAATAATTGATTCCTTTTGGAGTAGGAGATTTTATCGTATAAAAAAGGAATCACTTCTTCGCCTTGAGGATCAATTACACCTGATTTTTTATTTAAAATACATACGGCTCTATCTTCAAAATAATCCTCCACGAAATCATATGTAGGTTCTATTATTATTTCCCCTTCCGCATTCAAGTATCCCCATTTTGCATTGTTTAAATATAATTTAATAACGGTGTCATCCATGTACTCCCCGTGTTCCGTCATATGGTACGTTTCCATGAATGTTTTTCGGGTAATTACGAAAGGTAATTTTTGTTCACTTTCCTTGGACCATTCACCACCTACGGCAAAACGAATTCTACCATTTTTTAATTCTCCTACATAAGATGCCAATATGGGATTTCCGTCCTTATCATTGATGTTCCCTCCTTGGGGTAACATCAATTCAAACGTACCATCTGCTCTTACCGCCCTAAGAAACGAAACCCCTTTAAATAGGTCAAAATGATTAACACCACAATACATTTGTTCCCTGTCATGCATGCATTTTCCGATGGTCATATCATAAATCAAGAAAGGGTGGTACTTTAAATCCGCATTTGCTCCGGTAATGGTTTTTAGGAATTCACCCCTGAGCATAAATCTTGGTGTTTTTACATAAGAAAGATGAGTATTCTCAGGACTCTTGTTCCTATATGAATAGGGGGTTAGCAAGGAGTCTGTCCCGATTTTTATAAGCCCGACGTTCTTCTTTTTCTTAGGGGATTTTACCCATTCGTATAAGGGTTCAGGTAGCGTTACTAAATTGAAATTATCCGGTGTTACGGATCTCTTTTCTCCAATCGTTGCACTTTTCGAGTATCCGATTTTAAGGGTAAATACTTTTCCGAATGTCTCCGAGCGTTCTACTTCATTGTTCTCGTTTAAATAATAAACCGTTGCTTCCTTGCCGCGTTTCGCTTTTATTGAATTTTTACCTACTTGTAGGATGGAAAATTTGGGAGGTACTATTTCCTTGTACTTATTATTATATAATCCTCTTCCATTTTCATTGACTACTTCAATAAATTCGTGTTCATTTTCAGGTAAGGATTTAAAATTAATCGGTAATAATTCCGTGTTGTTCAAAGCGTCTCTTAAGCCAAATAATTGATCTTTGGAAACCTTTACGATATGTTCACCTTTGTAAGTGCCGATGAAGTCATATTGTTCGTTAAAAACACTATTGCCGGCATGGTTGATTAAGTCAACACCGTCAAGCCCTTGGGCTAGGAAATACTCTTTGTTGAATGGGAGAAAATCGTTGTAATTTCCTTCTATCTCAATAATCTTCCCGTCCCTTAATCTAAATATATGCGACCCGAATTCATTGCCGATTAATTTTAAATAATGTCGGGATAATTTGGTTATTCTTTTCCATTCCGTTTCCAATATTAGCTTTCCGTCGGAATGCCGGATTAGCCCATAAATATTTTCAGGTGCTACGGCGGTAAACTCATCGTTTATTGCCGTAATGAGTTTGTATTCCGGTGGAATGATTTCCTTTCCGTTTTGAAGGGAAAGCATACCGTCTTTTCCACCTTTTTCTACTTTGAAAGTAATGAAGTCCCTCGAGCCCCGGAGTTCATCCAGTTTAAAATATTTATGCTCGGACGTAAATTGATTCCTGAAGGAGGTAAAACCCCATTTGCCGTTTTTTTTGATAAAAAGGACATCATCCAAGAAAGGATGCCTAGCTATTTCCTCGTAAGTTTCCGTGAGTAACTGTTTACCGGAAATATCCATTACTACATAACCGCCTTCCTCTTGTTCAACGGCATACCTATTTCCTCTTAATGCCTTTACGTTCTTATATTTTGGGGGGATGGCTTCCGTACCGTCAAGATTTATCCAGCCTGTTCCACCATTCTTTTCTACCGGGAATCCCTCATTCGTCCCGGGTAAAACACGGTCATAAGTAGGGGCGCAAATAATCTCTCCCGTTCTTACGTCAACCAATCCAAAGGAGCCGTCTTCCTTGTAGGGATGAAGGAAAGTGAACTCGGGTTGTTGCCCGAATAAGAAACTACATAGGCATAGGAATATCGGAAGCAAGAAGGGCTTCTTCATGGGGTAGGAGTTTGGTGAGAAAAAGAACTTTAATTCGGGAAGGAACCAGTTAGGGAATTGAGGTCATGCCCGGATTCTATATGATTGACTATAAAAGTTCAAGCTATAAAATCCGGGCATGCTCTAAGTTTTAGCTTAGGTTCTCAATGACTCTATGAAGATCTTCTATTGAGGAGATGTATTCCTCTTGAGGATTGAACTTGAAGGTAAAATCTTTGCCTCTATTCGCTTCGATGTTATCCATCATGTTTTCCATTTCAGTGGTTGAAATGGTAGCTATACGGTTTCCAGGTAAAATGGCGACCATTTTGGTATCCGCATTGGGGTCGATACGGATTTTGTTCCAATCTTCAGGTGGGTATTTAACTACGTTACGGTTGTTTACCAACATATAAACGGAAGCCAATTTATTGATGCCGGGAATTCTAACACCGAAATCAAAATCAGCATTTACAAGGATATTGTCACTATCCTTTACCATAAGGTCATAGTTGTAAATCCCGAATCCGCTTAATTGGGAGCTTCTTAGGAAATCCGCCTGATTCATGGCTAATTCCTTGAATTCTTCCGCGGTCATCCTATTTGCGTCGTACTCCTTCATCTTTGCGTTATACTCCGCCATAGCTTCCTCGAATTGAGCACCGCTTTGACTCGGGCAAACGGTAGTGGAGAAGGTTTTATCACCTTTAGAAAGGGTTAATTTCCAAAGATTACCACTCTCGAATGGCTCAACTTCCGCTCCGTCCCAGGCAGTGGAAATAACATCCTTATTCTTGGTAGGATCCTTAGCCGGATCACCACCCGCGTATTGCCATACGACGGTTCCCATTTCTACCAAATCCGGGTAAGTCTCAAGGTTGATATCTAAATCGATAACCGGTTTTTTAGGGTCAAAACGGAAAGGCTTAACGGGAGCAGGTTCTGCTAGCTCTTTCTCTATGCGTTTCAAGTTTTTTCGTGCCTCGGTTTTGGCTTTGTTTGGTAGGGCTTGGGATGCGCCTTGGTTTTGCCATTGGCTTCCTTCGTTTTCCAAACTCCAGAAATCGTATTCCGCGTCGTTTACGTAACTCGCTAGTGAAACCGTAATTTCCTTGCCTTCGGCAATACGGATATCCTTGAATTGTTCGGTAGGTTGGATTTCATACATTCCCGCGGATTGCATATAGCCGGTTTCGCCGTTGGCGCCTTTCATGCGCATCGGGATACCGGAAGCCAAGACTTGAGCCGGGGTATGGAATTCGCGGAAGGAAATTTCAACCTCCTCGGTAACGGGGTTCCCGTCTTCATCAACAAATGCGTCCGCGGGGATTTCAATGATGGTTCCCGTTTCCTTGATTACGATGATTTTTTCTTTCCCCGGGGAAACATTGAAGTTTTGAAAACTTACGTTTACCTCCTTCAAGGAAGGTTCAACGCCGTGGAAGGTAGCGAATGCGCCCTTGGGAAGATCAAGCAATTCGGAGTCTGAAGTTAAGGTGGCTTCCACACCTGCAGGGGATACATTTACTTCCCGTTGTTCATTCACGCAGGAGAATATAAGGAAGGTAAATGCGAGAAGAGTTAAATTTCTTAGTTTCATGGAATGGTGTTTTTACCCAATTCCTGTAGGAATGGGTAGGGTAGAAGATGGTAATAATGAATAGATGTAAAAAAGTTCGGTTTCGTTGTTTCGACTAGATAAATAACGTGGTCTTGTCGAAAAGATACGGCGGAATTATTTGACGAACACGGTTTTAACATTACAAAACTCGATTATACCCTCCGAGGAAAGCTCCCTGCCATAGCCGCTCCCCTTAATGCCGCCGAACGGTAATCTAGGATCGGACTTGACGTATTCATTTACGAAACAGGCGCCCGCCCTTAATTCTTCCTCGGCAATTCTTCTTCCTCTTTCTAAGTCCTTCGTGAAAACGGCTGCGCCTAAACCATAGGGGGTATTATTAGCGAGTGCCAAGGCTTCCGCTTCATCCTTGACCTTGAAAATACAAGCCACGGGACCGAATAATTCTTCTTGCGCGGCAGGACAATTTTTGGGGATATCCGTTAAAATGGTCGCCGGGTACCAAGCACCATCGTTATCGGGAATTTTACCTCCTAGGATGCAAGTGGCTCCCGCTTGAATACTAGAGAGTACTTGAACATGGAGTTGGTTCCTCAAATCCTCCCTTGCCATTGGGCCTAGGGTCGTTGCGTCCTCCTTGGGATTCCCGAGTTCGTGCTTGGAAAATTCAGCGGTAAATGCTTCCAAGAATTCATCATAAACGGATTCTACAACGATGATACGCTTAGCGCCGATACAACTTTGTCCGGCATTCTTAATCCGGCTAAAAGAACAGGTAAAGGCGGCGGCTTTTATATCCGCATCATCAAGGATAACGAATGGGTCGGAGCCGCCTAACTCAAGGACTGATTTCTTTAGGTGCTTACCCGCTAATGCGGCAATGGACTTGCCCGCCCGCGTGCTACCCGTCAAGGAAACACCTTGTACATTTTCATGGGAAACCACGGTTTCCATTTGTGGGATATCAATGTATAAGGGAATCATGATATCTTCCGGAAAACCGGCTTGATGGAAAATGTCGTCTATCGCCACCATACAGCCCGGGACATTTGGCGCGTGTTTGAGTAGAATGGTATTCCCTGCAGCAAGATTGGGCGCCACGAAACGGAATACTTGCCAAAAAGGAAAATTCCAAGGCATGACACCAAGCAAAGCACCTAAAGGACGATAACTTACCATGCTAAGTGTAGCTCCGGTATCTACTTCCCGTGATGCTAGGAAAGTTGTAGCATTATCCGCGTAGTATTCACAAACCAAGGCACATTTTTGGACCTCGTACCGGGATGCGATGATGGGTTTCCCCATTTCCTCGGTAATCAAGGAAGCATACTCTTCCACGTTTTCCCTTAGGACTACTGCTGCTTTTCGTAATAATTCACAACGTTCGGCTATTGGGACTTTACTCCAAATCGAGAATGCTTTTCCGGCTTGTTCCAATTTGACGGATAGGGTAGCATCATCGTCAAAAGCAATACTCCTGACGAATTTTCCGGTAGCGGGATTTACGGCACGGAACATCCTTCTAGAACTTTAGGTGTTTTACGGTAAGCCCGTGGTTGATAAGCTGCTTCAATGAATCTATTCCGATATCCAGGTGGTTTTGGGCATATCCTGCCGTTACCTTTTTATCTGATTTACTTGTCTTTACCCCTTCGGGTGTCATGGGCATATCGGAAACGAGTAAAAGCGCACCTGCAGGGATGTCATTGGCGAAAGCCGCGGTAAAAATCGTTGCGGTTTCCATATCCACTGCTTGACAGTTGATCTTTCTAAGGTAGTCCTTGAATTCCGCATCGTGTTCCCAAACCCTACGATTGGTAGAGAAGACGGTTCCTGTCCAGTAATCCGTTTCGTATCCGTCCCTAATGGTCGTACTTACCGCTTTTTGTAAAGCGAAAGCGGGAAGTGCTGGCACCTCAGGGGGCATATAATCATTGGATGTTCCTTCACCACGGATAGCGGCAATGGGTAAGATCAAATCCCCGACCGTATTTTTTTCTTTCAGTCCACCGCATTTTCCTAGGAAAAGGACTGCTTTGGGCGTGACAGCGGTGAGTAGGTCGATGATGGTAGCAGCGTTAGGGCTTCCCATCCCGAAGTTAATGATAGTGATGTCATTAGCGGTAGCGCATTGCATCGCCTTATCTTCCCCGAATATTTTTACGTCGTACTTATCGGAGAACTTTTTGACGTAATCCATGAAGTTTACGAGGATGATGTAATCCCCGAATTTATTAAGCGGTTTTCCTGTGTATCTCGTCAACCAATCTTTTACGATTTCGGATTTGGTCTTCATTCTTTGCTGGTTTTAATAGTTCAAAAACAAGGCAATTAAAAGCATGTTGCCAGGGCAAAGCCTTATTCCTCGGCAATATAAGGTGATTTTTATCGATAATGCCAAGTGATTCGTCCTTGTATCATTCGGACTGTTCCGAAGTAGTGGTTTGGAGGTTGTACAACAAGTCAATTCATCGTATTTTGCCGTAAATATCTCTTAGATACCATGGATGACAAATTAAAGAGGTTCCTAAAAGGGGACGACAATAAGGATAAGAAAGAGGAAACGGAGAAGAAGGAAGTTACCAATTACGATTCCTTTTTTGACGAGGAAGAAGCAAAGGAGGAGAAGCCCGATGCTAGCGATAAGCTTAAGGAAACGGGCGATAAGATAAAAGATGGTCTCGGAAAGGCGGGTGCTTTTCTGGGTGACGCATTCAAGGAAACAACGGAATTCCTAGGGGATAGCCTTAAGGAAACCGGTAGGTTTTTCAAGGAAGGCTCCGAGGAAACCGAAAAATTCCTGAAGGAAAAAGTTGCCCCGAAGGCAAAGGAAATCAAGGAGCAGGTGGATGACAAGGTGGATGATTGGACCGCTAAGCTGAAGGAATATTCAGAGAAGCCCATCGAGAAAAATCCCGGTTCAGGATTGGATGAAACCTTGACGGAAACCCATTCCGACTTTTTCAGTAAAATGGAAAAATTTGCCGATAAGCTGGAAGAGAAGGATAAGGAGATGATGGAAGAGGAACCGAAAACCAAAATCGGGGATATGGAAATCACCGAGGTAGAACCCAAGGAAGAAAAATCCGATGATAAGCGTAAATTATACGGTTTCGAGGATAAAGACGGTGATGGCGATGAATGGATAGATGACGCCATTATTGAAGGTTAAACCTTAGTATAACCCTTCCGCCAGGATATTAGATTAAATTATTTGAAATCCGGTACGATTGCTGAAATCGTACCGGATTTTTTCATTTTGTGACATATTATTATGGATTTATATTGGAATAATGTATATATTGAAATTCCATTTGAATCGCCTCGTTTTACAACCCAAGCATAGAGATGAACAAGAAAGAAAAAAGTGTGAAGGAGAAGGCAAACCATGCCTCCTCCCCTGTAAAAGTAAAGCCTGTACCACGGACGAATCTAAAATCCGGGAAACCGGTAAATAAGGACGGGGATATCATGGATGTCCTATCCAATTATCGTTTCGTGTAAGAGCTTGTTTGAATTTTGGTCATTGTGTCTAGAAGCGAGCTTCGTAGGCTTATTACTAAATTTTAAACCAACTCTAATCTTTGCTTTTTGATCAAATTCGACTTAAGAAAAGTTTAATACCTATTCCGGTGCGAACAGGGGCTACCTGTTCGTTGTAAGATTAGTGATGTATGAGTGATTTTTCTTTGCCTAATAGAAGGATAAGAGAAATTAGTGCATACTCTATTAGTGTCGCATTGTTATTTTGCGCGTCCAAAGTTTTACCATAAACCGACGAAAATGGGTAGATTCTTTTTTTTCGCAACGTTGACTTTCCTTCTTACTTCCCTTGGGCTTACCGCCCAAAGAGGACCTGCCGATGTATCTTGGGGGCAAGAGTACAAGGAACCTACCAATGCCATCCTTACTTCATTCGTAGGTAGTGATGACTCCGGATTCTATGCGCTCCGTATGGGAACCGGGCAAGGTGTGTTTTCCAAACAAGGGAAAATCTATATCGAGAAGTACAACCGAAAGATGAAGTTGGTGAAAACCAACGAGGTTAAGCTTAAGTACAAGAAAAAGGATCTCGAATTCGAGGATTTGAAGCTCATTAATGGAGAACTTTTCCTCTTTACCTCCTTCAAGAATCGAAAGAAAAAGAAGCACTACCTTTTCTCGCAAAAGGTAAGTAAAACGAGCCTTTCCCCTAGGAATACCTTGAATATCGTTGAGGAAATCCCTACTTACCGTCAAGGGGATGAAGGAACATTCGACTTGGAATTTTCCAGGGATAGTTCACGTATTCTCGTTTTCTCCCAGCTTCCTTTCCAAGCAAGAAAATCGGAACAATACAAGGTTAGGGTTTTGGATAAGGGCATGGAAACCCTTTGGGAAAGACAAATCGCGCTTCCCTACACGGACGAAAAGTTTTCCATTGAGACGTATCGGGTTGACGGTGAAGGAAACGTCTATGTCCTTGGAATCTTGTACAATGGTCTTAATAGGGTAAGACGGGGAGGAAAACCGAATTACGGCTACGTCCTGCTTTCCTATGGTCCTGAAGAAGGTTCCAATAAAGAGTACAAGATCAAGCCCGGGGATAAGTTCATAACGGATCTAACCTTCAGGATTCAAAAGAACGGTGATCCCGTATTCGCCGGATTTTTCTCCGATAAGGGAACATTTAGTGTAAGAGGTACTTACTTCTTTAAACTGGATCGTTCCACGGGCGAGGTCTACTCCGAAGGGGCAAAGGAATTCGATTTTGATTTCCTTACGGAATTGATGTCCGATAGGGGTAGAAAACGCGCGGAACGTGCCGAAGAGGAAGGAAACGAACGCCGCCAAGCGGAATTATACGAGTACGATTTGGATAAATTGGTTCTCCGTAGTGATGGCGGTGCCGTATTGGTCGCGGAGCAATTCTACGTGAAAACCATCGATAACCAAACCCGGAACCTAGCTACGGGGCAATGGGATTTCAGAAGGGAATTCCGTTATCACTATAATGATATCATTGTCGTAAATATTTCCCCGGAAGGGAATATAGAATGGGCAACCCACGTACCCAAGCGACAAATCACCTCCAACGACGGGGGGTACTTCTCCTCTTATTCCGTCTGCGTTACCGGTAAGGCGATTTATATGGTCTTTAACGACAACGGTAGAAACTTCGACAAGGACCGTGATCCAAGGAGGAT
>JAHDDF010000593.1 GCA_020629475.1 Saprospiraceae bacterium | reverse complement strand
TGATCAAGCTTTACGCCAAACGGAAAGCCTCTAAAGGACATGCCTTCCCGCCGGATGGTTATTTGCAAACCGAGTTGGAAGCATCCTTCTTATATGAGGATACGCCGGATCAATACAAGGCGACCCAAGATGTCAAGGCGGATATGATGAAGGATTATCCGATGGATCGCTTGGTGTGCGGAGACGTAGGTTTCGGTAAAACGGAGGTAGCGATACGCGCGGCATTCAAGGCGGTAGTGGACGGAAAGCAAGTAGCCATCTTGGTTCCTACTACGATTCTTGCCTTGCAACATGCTAAAACCTTCAGGGATCGCTTGGGGGATTTTGGGGTGGAAGTTGATTTTATCAACCGTTTTAAAACAACGGGAGAACGCAATGAAATCTTCAAGAAACTCAAGGACGGAAAGATAGATGTGGTTATTGGAACCCACGGCTTATTGAATAAGAAAGTAGGCTTCAAGGACCTAGGGCTTTTGGTGATTGATGAGGAACAAAAATTCGGTGTTGCCGCCAAGGAAAAACTCCGTAACCTAAAGGTAAACGTGGATACACTGACCCTCACCGCTACGCCAATTCCAAGAACCCTTCAGTTCTCCTTGATGGCGGCGCGTGACTTGTCCATTATCCGTACGCCACCCCCGAACAGGCAGCCCATCCATACGGAAATCCGGATGTTCAACGATGAAATCATCAAGGAATCCATTTACTACGAGATTTATCGAGGAGGGCAGGTTTTCTTCGTGCATAACCGTGTGAAATCCTTGCCGGATATCGTGGCGATGGTGCGCCGTTTATGCCCGGATATCGATATCGCTTCCGCGCACGGGCAGATGGATCCCAAGAAGTTGGAGGAAACTTTGGTATCCTTCATCAACCGCAAATATGATGTACTGATTTGTACCAATATTATTGAAACGGGTTTGGATATCGCCAATGCCAATACGATTATTATCAACAATGCCCACCAATTCGGGATGAGTGATCTCCACCAGTTGCGTGGACGGGTAGGACGTTCCAACAGAAAGGCATTTTGTTATCTCTTCTCTCCACCGCTTTCCGTACTCACGCCCGAAGCGCGTAAACGCCTTCGTACCCTAGAGGAATTTTCCGATTTGGGTAGCGGTTTTGATATAGCCATGAAGGATTTGGATATCCGTGGTGCGGGTAATTTGCTAGGTGGCGAGCAATCCGGATTTATCGCCGATATCGGTTATGATACCTATCAAAAAATCTTGGACGAGGCAATCCAGGAACTCAAGGAAAAAGAGTTCAAGGATTTGTTCAAGGAGGAGATGGAAGAGAAAAAGGAATACGTTCGCGACGTGATTATAGAGACGGATGCGGAGATGTATATCCCGGATACGTACGTTACCAGCATCCAAGAACGCTTGAATTTATACAACCTCTTGGATAAGCTTGAATCCGAGGAGGAAATCGAGGAATACATCAAGCAGTTGGCGGATAGATTCGGTAAAGTACCGAAGTCCGTCTTCAATTTATTTGAGGCATTGCGGATGCGTTGGTATTGCAAGCGCCTTGGATTTGAAAGGGTGAATTGGAAGAACGGAAAACTCCGTTGTTATTTTATTAATGATCCCCAATCTTCTTTTTACGAGACGGATCATTTCCATCGCTTATTGCAATACGTACCGAGTTTAGGTGATCGCAAAATGATGTTTAAACAATCGGTTCGTCATTTCTTTTTGGTGAAGGATGGTTGTAGATCATTGAAGGAAGTTATTGCGGTATTAAAAAAATTAGCGAACGGCGTAGAAGTCGAAAAAACAAAAGCATGAAATTGAAATACATCTTATTTGTTATTGCAATAAGCTTAAGTGTAATTGCCTGTAAAAAATCCAAAACCGACAAAGAGGTAAGAGAGGAACAATTGATTGAACAAATCAATGTTTTACACGATGATGAGACGATGCCTAAAATGAGCGAAATTCAAAAGCTCATCAAGGAACTTCGTGCTTCGGACATAGAATCAAAAAAGAAGACGGAAGCCGTTGTAAACCTTCAAAAA
>JAHDDF010000091.1:3223-12817 GCA_020629475.1 Saprospiraceae bacterium | reverse complement strand
CCCGTTACTTGGAAGGGCTTGATTTTAAATACGTCAAGCGTATGGAAGAAGTGTTAGAATTTGCCTTGGGGTAAAATCTTGTTTTGGATTGAAGATGTAAGACTTTAAAGGGTGGTTCCAATCATCCTGCGTCTTACATCTTCAATCTTTTGTCTATCCCATCCACATCATCATTGCCGTCCTGAAAAAGAAGCAAGCTACAAGAAGAAGGAAGAACACGAATAAGTAGTTCGTTAAGAAGGTCAGAATTTGCTTTGCTCGTACCATGATGAAACATTTTATTATCCTATAAAAAAGCGAGTAAGTGTGGCCGGATACGAGATTTGTGTATTTCTTGATGTCAAGATAGGGAGTGTTTTTCATGACTTTTGATTTTTTAGGTTCAGTGACACTTATCAATAGCCGAATGAATATTTTCTATGCCGGGATAATAATATCTGTCGGTGAACGTATTTTTAACAGGGACAAGAACATGGGATAATCAAAAAACCTAGCCATGTCAAAGCAAGTCGTAAAAATATTAGTAGGGGTTATTGTTCTTCTCTTGGTTTTCGGGGGAGGAGTATGGCTGACCTACCAATTCATGAGCAAGCCAAAGATTTCCGTTCAGGAACAATCGGATGTCTTATTGGAGAAGATAAATACGGTTGCCAAGTTGGTTTCCGTAGAGGGCGTATTCTCGGAGATTTACGAGCACAACAGTGCTTGGGAACCCTTACCCAATCCTATTTATTCCCCTTCCTTTAGTAAGAAGGCATTGATAATCGTAAAAGCAAAAGTTTCCGCCGGTTACGATTTACAAAAAATGACCCTTACCGCGGACCATGAACGAAAGGTGATTCGCCTTTCCGGCATTCCGGATCCCGAAATCATTTCCATAGAGCACGATCTTTCTTACTACGATATCCAAGAAAGTACTTTCAATACCTTTACCAAGGAGGAACTTACGCAGATGAACCGTTCCGCTAAGGAATTTATCCGCAAAAAAGCCCTTGAAAGTGATTTACTCCTCAAGGCGGAGGAACAGGGGAACCGTATGATTGAAATCATAGAATTTATGGTAGAGGAATCCGGATGGAAAGTAGAATACGATTATGATGGATTCGAGTTTGATTCTGAGGCGGTGTTTAAGAGCGGTGATTAATCTTCTATATTGCAATCTCATTTTACATCTTCCTTGCTAATGCTCAAACCTTTCCTCCATCAAAATATATTAGAAGCCGGTTGCGATGAAGCCGGAAGAGGCTGCCTAGCGGGACCGGTTTATGCCGCTGCCGTAATTTTACCCAAGGATTATTCCAATGAAAAACTAAATGATTCCAAGCAGATCAACGAGAAGGGTAGGGATGAACTCCGCGTAGAAATCGAACGTGACGCCTTAGCTTGGTGCGTGGCTTTTTGCACGCCTGAGGAAATAGATGAAATCAATATACTCAACGCCTCTTTCGAGGCAATGAACCGCGCGGTGGAAGGCTTAAAAAACCAACCGGAAATGTTATTGATCGACGGTAACCGTTTCCGCCCCAAGCATGAAATTCCCTTTGAATGCATTATCAAGGGCGACGGAAAGTTCATGTCCATTGCCGCGGCTTCCATCCTTGCCAAAACCCACCGCGATGAATACATGGCAAAAATCGCGGAAGAACATCCGGAATACGCTTGGCATTCCAATAAGGGATATCCCACAAAGGCACACAGGGCTGCAATTGCCAAACATGGCGCCACGGTATATCACAGAAGATCTTTTCGATTATTACCGGATGTGGTCCAAGGGAAGTTGTTTTAAATAAATCCATAATGAGGGAAACCACCCAAACCGGCGCCATTGCTTCCTTGATGCATGAATACAAAAATGTATTCCTTAATTTATTCGAGGTATTAGAAGGAATTCATGATGCGGATTTGAAAACCGTTGTAGATACGGAAACCAAAAATCCCGACGGTAAATCCATTCAAGGGGTACTGACCCATATTTTGTATTGGGCAAGGAATTACAATACTATGGTGGAGTTAGATAGGGAAAAGGAGAGCCTTTGGCATAGGAGGAAAAAGTACAAGAGTATTGAGGATTACATCAGGGCTTTAAAAACGGTGTATGAAGAAACCGTAGTAATTTTTGAAGGGATTTCCAACAAGGAATTGCAAAAGAGAAAAATCACGACCTCTTGGGGACAAGTCTTCGATTATGAGCAATTATTAGAGCACGCTATCGTCCATGTAAGTCGGCATCGTTGGCAAATAGAGAAATTTAAAACCTTACTGTAAGCCGATATACCTGTGATCACGGCAGTCATTAATTCCGATGGTCAATAGTTGCGATAGTCAATGCCTCCGATAATCGATGATTGCGATAGTCGGTGGTTGCGATAGTCGGTGGTTGCACCACCGATTACGATTACACCTACCGCCCCCCCGGACGCTCATGCCTCCCCCCGGGTCTTCCCGGTTTTCCGTCCCTACGATCCTTCAAACGCTTCATGACCTCCATTTTAAAACTATGCTCCGCCTTTTCCAAGCGGATGAGCTTGCTAGCCGGGAGGATATCAAGCATCCGGTCCACGTATTTTTCCTTGAGTTCCAAGCGTTGTTTTTCAAAACTCAAGCGTCGAAGAATCATCTCACGCGCCTCTTCATCTGAAATATCCTTCCTAGGACGGGTTTTAGGTTTCATCGAGCGACCAAGCGCTTTTTCCTCGGCTTTGAATTCGTCATACACCGGCCAAAAAGCTTCTGATTCCTCCTCCGTAAGTTGTAGTTTATCCTTCAAGTAGCCCCTTCGCAAAGCCGCGATTTTTTGAGCCGCTTGATCCTTCATGTTCTCTAACTTATTGGGTTCGGCATTGGTTTCCGCCTGTTGGGCGGAAATACCCGTACTCAAGCAAAACAAGAGCAGCAGTGTCGTGATATGTGGTAATAAACGCATGGTCAAATTCCTTTTATGTAGTTGTTAGGGTTAGGCAAACTAAAAAATTTCCTCATCCTCTTCCGAAAGGGTACTTAGGTAATAATCCGTTTCCTCATCACTAAGATCGGAAGGGTCGGCGAAGTCGATTTCGGAAGCATTCATAACGCCGGTTTCAAGGAGTGCGTCAAAGTCGACATCATCAAAATTATTATCCAAAAATGCCAGTACTTCCGTTTGATCCAATTCCTCCAAATGGGCAAACGGGTTATCGGTGCCGCCATTTTGGTTCATGATAAACAATCCGGCTACTACCAACAACGCAACGGATGCCGCTCCCGCGAATACACGACGTAAGCCCCGGCGCTTGGTACCCATTCCTACTATCTTGGCTTCCTGAACGGTTTCTTGCTTGGCTTCTTCTTTGGGAATGACCTTGTCGGCAAAGGAATCAAAATATCCTTCAGGTAATTTCTTGGATGTTTTTTCCTTATTCAATACCCCTGACAAGAAAGGGGAGATTTCAGCCAGTTCCTCTTTTACGTCCGGTTCTTGCTCACAGGTTTCCATTAAGCGATCCGTCAAGGAACCAAAATAACCTTCCGGCGTCTTGAATCCGCTTGTTTTTCCGATGCCTTGTAAAGCGTCGGTAAGAAGAGTGGTTTCTTCTTTAGCATCGAAAGCATCCGCACAAGTATCCATTACCCGATCCGTGAGCTTTTCGAAGTAGCCTTTAGGCAAGGAAAAACCCGTTTCCCAAGGTAGCTTCTCGGAAAGCAGTGGGGAGAGTTCCCTAAGTTCGGTATGTATATTTTTCTCGTCCATTTTCGTGTAGTCTTAAACGTATACGCTTACTCGTTTTCCTTAAAAAAGGTCTCAATCTTTTTCACCGCATGGTGATAGGATGCTTTTAAAGCACCGATTGAAGTACCCGTTAATTCCGACATGTCCTTGTAGGTCATCTCGTCAAAGTAACGCATATTGAATACTTCCCTTTGCTTTTCCGGTAATTCCGCAAGTGCCCTTTGCAGTTTCATTTCAATGGCGTTGCCGTCGAAATACGGATCCGCCTCCAAGCGGTTCGCCAAACCGGATTCACCATCATCCAATGCCGCCGTTGCTTTTTTCTTCCGTTTGTTGAGGAAAGTAATAGCCTCATTGGTAGCGATACGGTAGAGCCAAGTATACAATTTGGAATCCCCCTTGAAATTCTTGATGCCACGGTACACCTTGATAAAGGCGTTTTGCAGAACGTCATCCGCGTCATCGTGAATCATTACCATTTTACGGATATGCCAATACATCCGTTCTTGGTAGGTGGATACCAACATCCTAAATCCTTTGTCAAAGGAATCGGGATCCGCCAATAAGGCTAGAATCTGATCGTCTTCCGTATGTCCGCTCATGCTCGTTTCCAAATGCGATACGATGTTTGGTTCTAAGACCTAAGCCGGAGGCGAAGGTTTAAAATGGATTGGAATATCATCAAAAATAATATTATTCACCGTTTTGTTATTCGTCAGACGACTGCAGTCGTCCTACGAATACCTACAGCTCCCCAAATTGAATAATTTGTTCGCCACACTCCATTTTACCACATCCAAAACCACAACACCAAAGCCTTTATTTATATTGTACCAATAACCCTACTGAAATTAGAAGGTATGAAAAAAATCTCCCTAACCGTTATCGTTATCATTCTAGGAACCCTCTTTGCCGATGCCCAAGGATTTAAGGCAACGGAAATCAAGGAGGATATTTGGGAAGGCATCCAAGATAAATACGGTTTATCGGAGGTGGATTTACAAACCATGCAATTGAGCCAAAGATCCGTTTCCGCGGAGTCGGGAGTAACCCATTATTACTTTCACCAAACCATAGATGGCACTCCTGTTCACAATGCCGTTTTAAATGTCCACATCCTACCCGGCGGAAAGCTTTTGCATTCCGGTTCCTCCTTCACGCCGGATGCCCAATCCCTTACGGGAAATCGTTCTTTTTCCTTGACTTCCGCCCAAGCAGCCCAATCCGCTTTTTCTGATTTGGGATGGAGTAATTCCCCCTTGGAGGAAAAATTGGAAAACGGCAATTTCAAAGGATATAAAAAGATTACCAAAACCTTATCCGATATCCCTGTAAAAAAGACTTTTACCCTTTCGGGCAATGAACGACTAAGTGCCGCTTGGACGGTAGGTTTGGAAACTACGGATGGCGAACATGCTTGGTTATATTTCATTGATGCAGGGAACGGAAACGTAATCCGACGCTTGGATTTAATGCAAAAATGCGGTTTCGGGAAACACGGAACGGAAGGGCATATTTGCAGAGCAAGAAAAGGATTCGGTACTAAAAACCTAGGGCACGTCCCTTATCCGGATGGTTCCGAATACAATGTTTTTCCCGTACCTGTTGAAAGCCCCATCCACGGAGAACGCTCCTTGGTTTCCGAACCTGCCGATGCCGTTGCCTCGCCCTTCGGATGGCAAGACTTAAACGGGATTACAGGCAGGGAAACGGATGGTGTACAAGGAAATAACGGGCATGCCTACGAGGATAGGGACGGGAATGATTCCCCGGAGAATACGCCCTTGATTACGAACCCTAACCTCTTCTTTGATTTCCCTTTTGATCGAGGCCTCCGTGATACAGGGATGGTATATGCTAAACGTTATGCACGATTATTCCTACCTCTACGGTTTTACCGAGGACTTCGGGAATTTTCAATTCATGAATTACACGGGGCAAGGAGACGGCGATGATTATATCCAATTGAATTGCCAATCTCGAGGAGGACAGGAGAAGGAACAAGGTAATCGGAATAATGCCAATTTCTTCTCCGGTTTCGAGGACGGTTCAAGGGGAAGGATGCGCATGTATCTATGGGACAGGGACGTGGTCCCTTCGGAATACCTTACCATTGAATCACCGGCTTCCGTTGCGGGATCGTACTTGGCGGGTGGTGCCGATTTCGGACCCGGATTGGATAATCCCGTTTCCGGTCAGCTTGAACTCGCGGATCCGATTCTTGCTTGTGATACGGATCCCGAAAGTGAATTGATGGGCAAAATTGCCGTAATCGATAGAGGACAGTGTAATTTCTCCGAAAAGGTAAAACGAGCTGAAAACGCGGGTGCCATTGCCGCTATTATTTGCAATAATGAACCCGGCTTTTTTACGATGGCAGGTGGTGATTTTGCGGCATTGGTCACCATTCCTTCCATTATGGTGGACCAATCGGATTGCGAAGCCATAAAATTAGAAATCCCCAATGGGGTACAAGCCACTTTAGCTTTCCCTGATCCGGATGGTCCCAAGGAATTGGACTCCACTTTTGACAATGGCATCATCGCCCATGAATACGGGCACGGTATTTCCAATCGCCTAACCGGTGGACGGGAAATCGTAACCTGCCTCAGAAACGCGGAACAAGGCGGTGAAGGATGGAGTGATTTCTTCACCTTGGTCATGTCCACTACCTCCGGAAATAACGGCATTGAACCCAGGGGTATCGGGAATTACGTTATCCGTGAAACCACGGAAGGCGGTGGTATCCGTCCTTGGCCATATACCACGGATATGGAGGTAAATCCCGCCGTTTACGATTATTCCATCACGCTTTCCGTACCGCATGGTGTAGGCTTTGTTTGGAATACCATGCTATGGGATTTATACTGGGCAATGGTGGACCGCTATGGTTTCGATGATGATTTATATCGTGGCTCAGGCGGGAATAACATGACTGTAAGATTGGTAATGGAAGGCATGAAATTACAGCCTTGTAGCCCCGGTTTCGTGGATTCCAGAGATGCCATCCTTGCTGCGGATCGTGCCCTGTACGGTGGCGATAACCAATGCTTGATTTGGGAAGTTTTTGCTAGGAGAGGTTTGGGTTATTCCGCTTTCCAAGGAAGTACTTTTGCTAGGGAGGATGGGGTGCAATCTTTTGATATTCCTCCTGCCTGTGTCGCCTCCTTGAAAGTAGTGAAATCCATGACGCCGGAAGTTATCCAAGATGATAGGATTTTGGTGGAATTGGAAGTCTCCAATCATTTGAATGAAACAAAGACGGGTGTCGTACTTCGTGATAATATTCCGCAAGGTTTATCCTTTGCGGCAGGAACCGCGCAACAAGCGGCAAATGTGCAAAACGGTCAAGTAGTTTTCCAGGTAGGAAGCCTAGCGCCCGGCGAAACCAAAACCTTTTCTTATAGATTGGAAACCCAAGGAGCTCCCGCATCTCAATTCTCCTTTCGTGATGGCGCGGAAAACGGAATATCGGCTTGGGATGCCGAAGGGCTTTGGCGCATTTCCCCGGTTACCGTTGACCAAGGCGAATTCGCCTTTTTCATGGAGGACCCGGACGAGCAGGTGAATCAAAGTTTAACCTTCAATTCCACCTTTGCGGTAACGGAAAATAATGCTGCCATTCGCTTCCGTCATTTTTACGATACCGATCCCGCTTCCGATGGTGGCGTTCTTGAAATCAGTTCGGATAACGGTGCTACTTGGATAGATTTGGAGGATAAGATTTTCAGGGGCGGCTATCGGGGTCCTTTCCAGAAACTTGGCGCTTTCGGTGATGCCCGTTCCGCTTGGTGGGGGCATGCCCAAGACTTCAAAACCACCTATGCCGATTTATCGGATTATATCGGACAGGACGTGAAAATCCGTTTCCGTTTCGGTTCCGATCCTTTCAATGGTTCAAGGGGCTGGTTCGTGGATGATGTCGGTTTTATTTCCTCCTTGCGTTCCTATAATTCCGAAGCCTGCCTAACCACGGAACAAGGCGATGAAATTTGTGCGGAAGCACCTGAGAGAGGAAGCATCGTATTACAAAGAACCGAGCAATTGAATCTTGGTCAAGACGACCGCGATTTAAAAATTACCGTTTATCCGAACCCCATCGACGAGGAGCAAGTTTTCCTTTCCGTCCGCGTTGAATCAGACGCTCCCTTCGGGACCATCGTTTTCCGCATATTTAATTTCCAAGGGATTGAAATCGGAAATGGTTTTGCCCGTGAGCGCCTGTATCCCATTCAAAACTTCTTTATTCCCTTAACGGAGATTACGGAAATGGGTAATTACATCATCCACGTGGATGATGGTAGGGATTGTACTTCCGGGAAGGTGTTAGTGAAGCGTTTGAACGGTGGGTAAATGTAACTACGTATTCTTGTTATGGCATCAATACCGCTCGTTCACCCAATTCTTTCGCTCTTGTACTGTATGGTTTAATTGAATATCAAGCCCGTATTTTTCCGATAAATGCTTTGCCATAGCATCCGCGGAATATACGGAACGGTGCTGTCCGCCGGTACAACCGAAATGAACGCTAAGTTTTTGGTAATTCATTTTTAGGGAAGTCTCAACCGCATAATCGACAAGGCTATATGCTTGATCCAAAAACCACAGGATATCGGATTGGCTTAATAAGAAATCAATTACCGCCTGGTCCCTACCGGTTTGGGTTTTATAGGGTTCGTACCTTCCCGGATTGTGGATACTGCGGCAATCAAAAATAAAACCGCCACCGTTGGGATAATCCTCCTTGGGTAAACCTTCCTTGTAGGAAAAAGAAGTAATAATAACCTTGAATTTTTTGGCTTTCTCCTTGTCGAATTCGCTTGTCTTGAAGGTCTCGGAAACGCATAGTTTTCCTAGGATGTCCCTCAAGTAATTTATTTCAATAGGAAGCTCGGTATTATCCAGCCACCATTGTAGATTTTTTAATCCCAATGGAATACTTTGGATAAAATAAGGCATGCGTTGAATCAAGCCACGGAAGCCGTACGCACCAAGTACTTGGATAAGTCTTATTAAAACATAACCGTAAAAACGTTGCTTGAACTCAACGTCATTAATATTAATATAAGACTTGGCGGATTGGATATAATGTTCCAATAATTCTTTCCTAATATCTTGGGGTATTCTCGCCTTGGATTGAAATAAAACGGAAGCCAAATCATATTGTAAAGCTCCTTGTCGTCCTCCTTGATAATCCATAAAAAATGCTTCGCCATTTTTAAGCATGACGTTCCTGCTTTGGAAATCGCGGAAGAGGAAGAAATTCGTGTTCGTATCTAGTAAATAATTACATAGTGTTTCAAAATCCTGCTCTAATTTCTTTTCATTATAAGCGACATCCGAAACGTGTAGGAAATAGAATTTAAAATAATTCAAATCACGCATCATAGCGGATTTGTCGAAAGCGGGCCCTTGGTATAATTTGGAATAATCAATGCCTTTGCCTCCCTCGATTTGAAGAAGGGCTAGTTTTTCTAAAGTCTTTTTGTATTGGTTTTTTAATGCAATTGAAAATTCATCATTTTCCGTTCTGGAAGCATGATTGAATTGCATTAAGCTTTGATTGCCTAAATCATTTTGAATGTAAAAAAGACGGTCTTTGGAAACGGACAAAATTTTGGGGACGGGCATTCCTGTTTTATTAAAATGCTCCGTCAAATAAATAAAGGAATCATTTTCCTCTACTTGGTTGCCGTAAGTTCCAATGTAGGATTTTTCTCCGTGTTGTAATCTAAAATACCGCCTGCCGGATGCCGTTTTGCTGAGTGGCTGGATAGCATCCGGAAGCCTCCCGAAATGAGATTGGAAAAGTTCGGAAAGGTGCTTTTGGATTTGATTTTCCGTCATGGTGGTTTTTTTAGTCAGGGGGTCACTGTTTTTTGCTAGAT
>JAHDDF010000091.1:0-3123 GCA_020629475.1 Saprospiraceae bacterium | reverse complement strand
GTTCCCTCGTAAATCTGGGTGATTTTTGCGTCACGCATCAAGCGCTCAACGTGATATTCTTTTACGAAACCGTAGCCGCCGTGTACCTGTACCGCTTCGGTAGCCGTTTTCATAGCCACCTCGGAAGCGTAAACTTTCGCCATTGCGGAAGCCGTACCGTAATCCAAACCTTGATCCTTCAACCAAGCCGCACGGTAGACCATAAGCTTTGCCGCTTCGATTTCCGTAGCCATATCAGCTAGTTTGAAACCCACCGCTTGGTGTTGGTTAATCGGCTTACCGAATGCCTTGCGCTCCTTGGAGTAAGCCAATGCCAACTCATAAGCACCACCTGCGATACCCAATGCCTGCGCCGCGATTCCGATTCTACCACCCGCCAATGTTTTCATGGCGAATTTGAATCCGAAACCATCGTTACCTAGACGGTTTTCCTTGGGTACTTTTACATCGTTGTACATGATGGTATGCGTATCCGAAGAACGGATACCCAGTTTATCTTCCTTGGCACCGATAACAACGCCTTCCATTTCCGTATCAACGATAAGGACATTGATACCACGGTGACCTGCTTCAACATTGGATTGTGCAATCACGAGATGGATACGGGAAGTTCCACCATTGGTAATCCAGTTTTTTGTACCGTTCAATAGGTAGTGATCACCCATGTCGATAGCGGTAGTACGTTGGCTGGTCGCATCGGAACCCGCTTCCGGCTCGGAAAGACAGAAGGAACCAATCCACTCACCGGTAGCGAGTTTGGTCAGGTACTTTTGCTTTTGCTCTTCCGTACCGTATGCTTCCAAACCCCAACAAACCAAGGAGTTATTTACGGACATGATAACGGATGCGGAGTTATCCACCTTTGAGATTTCCTCCATTGCCAATACATAAGAAATGGTATCCATACCACCACCGCCGTACTCGGGTGAAACCATCATTCCCATGAATCCGAGTTCGCACATTTGGCGTACCTCGTCCTTGGGATAAGTCATATGCGTATCGCGATCAATTACGCCCGGTTTTAGGACGTTCTGGGCAAAATCCCTTGCTGCTTGGCGTACGGCAAGGTGCTCCTCGTTCAATTCAAAATGCATGGATTGGATTTTATTTTCCTTAGGACAACTTTTCAAGGATAAAAAAGATAGAAAACACCACTTCTTGTATGACCTTAAAAAGCATCTTTCTTTTCGAACAGCGAATTTACGCTAAAGTTGGGACAATCCTCTCAAAATGCGGATGAAACGGATAGAGGCACCTGTCATTCAAATATTTTCCCCACAGGATTAATTTTGATTTGATACTTCTGTGCCTCACCGAAATCAGGAAAATCTTGCTTTTCCCCTTTTTCGATTTCCCGGTATGCCATATACATTTGACGCGCCGCTATCTCAGGCATCATTTTTCCTACGCCTGTGCAAAATCCCGGAATGGCAACATACTCGATTTTAGGATGCTTCTTAGCTTCTATCAATGTTGCTTTCATTGCCAAATAAGCATTTATGGATGAATGCGTATTGAAATTCATGGGAACACGCATAGTCGGTGCCGAAATTAAATAAGGGATAACCTCATCACCCGTTTCAATGGTCATGGCTCTACCTACCAAAAGTTCGCCTTCCGGCAATTCCTTGATTTTCTTTTGTAACTCAAATTGTAATTCCCAACCCAAGCGGATGGAAATGGCATAATCCACGCCACCGTCCATGAATCCGAATGAATTGGCAGGGCTGACGATGGCATCACATGATACTTCGGTTAGATCCCCGAGTAGCGTCGTAACGTTCATTTCCTCGATAAAAAAGTTTCTCCAAGCCTCCACCATTCTGGGATTGGTGTCGATAAGTAGGTAGTGCATTTTTTGATGTTATTATGCTTCGTTTATAATTTATACTATTGTTGAACGGGAGACTTTACCAATAGGTTCCAAAAACAAAAGGGATTCAAGCACGCTTGAATCCCTTTTGAATTATGTATAAGATTATTTTACCTCATCAAGTTCACGTCTCCTTTTCGGAGTTCTTCCGTTCCGTCATTGTACATGAATCTCGCGAAGTATACGTAGATATCGGAAGGCATATTTTTACCGTTCAGCGTACCGTCCCATCCGGTGGAAATATCATCGTGTACCAATTCACCCCAACGATCGAATACCTTGAATTCAATCAAATCGACGGAGAAATCATCAAAGACAGGATAGAATCTGTCATTCAAATCATCACCGTTCGGTGTAAAGATATTTGGCAGAGTTACCTCCAAGAAGCTTACTTCAATGAAGATAACCGCCGTGATTTCACAACCGCTTGGTGTAGTAATGGTCACGGTATAAGTCGTGGATTGGCTTGGTGTAACCGTAACGACGTCGTTACCGGTTGGAGCATTATCAAAATCAGCGGACCAAGAATAGGTACTGCCTGAGGGTGCATCCGTTGTCACGGTAAGGGTAACGGGCGTTCCTGCGGTTACCTGTGTACTTGGGTCTGCACTGATGGAAGCGGAACCCGGATCCTCTACCATAAGTTCCACTATTTCCGTTACGGTACAACCATCTACGGTATAGTTTACGCTGTAAGACGTTGAGGTGCCTGATGAAACCGTAGCACTAGCTTCCGTACTGATAATGTTTCCTTCCCAATCGAACCAAGTAATGTTTCCGCCGGCAGGTGAGCCGGAAGCGGTTAATGTTGTTTCCTCGAAAGGACAAACCACCTCCGTTTGAACCGGGTCAATACTTGGGTCAATAACCGTGATGGTTACTGAGCCACCATCAGTACAAGCACCGTTGTTTGCCGTTAATGTATAAGTAGTGGTTTGCGTCGGGCTTACCGTAGGCGTACCGGATGTCGCATCCGTCAAGGATGGATCCGCAGGGGATGCTGTCCAAGCATAAGTGGTTCCCGCATCATCTACATTACCGATGGTAATGGAACTACCCAAGCAAATGCTTGTATTATCCGCTACATCAAAGATTGGAGCTTGTGTTACGGTTATGGTTACCTCGTCAGAGGCAATACATCCGTTATTATCCGCAACCGCGGTATAAATGGTTGTTCCATCAGGACTAACCGTTTGGTTAGCTAGTGAAGGATCAACGAATTCATTTGCCGGCTCCCAAGAAAGGGTACC
>JAHDDF010000592.1 GCA_020629475.1 Saprospiraceae bacterium | reverse complement strand
GGCATGGCCGATTGGAGTATCGCGATTTCATAAGTGCCGGACACTTCGGTTATCGTCACTGCTTCGAACTCGATTCCATTCATTTTCAGCCAATTGGCCAAATCCAATTGAAAATCCGATAACTCAGAACTATAATAGGGATACTCCAAAGAGGATAACAACATCTCTCCCTCTCCGTAGAGTCCGACGAGGATGTCTCCTAGGTCATGCAATATCAGCTTATAATCACATACCGGAGGGCAATCCTCTTCCCCGTCATCATTCTTACAATCCACTGTCAAATCGAAATCCTCAAGGATTTCGTTGAATTCGTTGATATGGGTCAGCCATCCACGGCTGTTATAGGTATAATCGACGGTCTGCAAGGCCCTGTTGGGGTTTCCGTTGGCAATGGGATTGTATAGGACCATCTGTCTCAACTTATCCTCTCCGTTATAGTAGTGGCGTTTCAGTTTCCGCAGCGGATTATTGTCCAGGGCATGTTTGACGACCGATAATCTGAGGCCGTGATCATATTCGAAGTCCTCATGGATTTCCAACTCCCCGCCGTTATGGGTACGGGTCGTATTGAGGATCAGATCCGCATGGTTGTATTCCGTTTCCATCTCATCCTCTTCAGGAAACAGATTATCCGAACGGGTATATACGACCCTTCCATAGCTGTCATATTCCATGTCAGTCTTCAGCATGGTCGGTGTACCCAGTACCCGTACCTCCGTTCCCGTCAGCTTACCCAAAGAGGCGCTTCCCGGCACACCGTCGTCATCATAGGAATTGACGACAACGGTCTGCCCATTGACTCTGGTTCTCCTTATACGCTTATAATCATCATAATAATAGTCAGTAATATTTCCGTTCGGATCTTCGGAAGTATCCAGCAGATCGTTCGGCAGGTAGGTATAGGTGAACGCTCCCTGCATCCCCGGGATTTCCTTCGTTTCCAAACGGTTCAGATTATCGTAGTCATAAACGTACTGGTTCCCTTCCGGGGTCGTGACGGTTCCTATATTCCCATATAGGTCGAATTCATAATAAGTATCCACATTCTGACCATCGGTATAGGAACGGTTCAGAACGGTACGGCCGAGGATATCCGTAAAGACCGACGTCATGTTTCCGTTTTCGTCTATCGTATTTTGTCGGTATAAGGAGCCGGGGCCGTAATCCCCGATGGTTTCGGAATTATTCAAATATTGGAGTTCCACATCTCCCGTACCCGTGGTGGATATTTCCAAACGGTTCAGGGGAGACGCCTCGTATTGGAAAGCCGTCGTCCCGCTTCCGATTTCATATTGGTCGGCGACCCTTCCGAAAGCATCATAGCTGACGGATTGGATGATCTTATCCCCTCCGTCAGGGGCGTATCCGACGGCCAGGGTATGGGTCTTCCTTCCCAAGCCGTCAAAATAACTGTAGGATTCCTGGGTATCGGCATCATCGTATTCCATGGTCGTCCTTATGAAATTACCGGCAGATCCGCCGATGCCATATTCCATTTCCGTCGTTTTCTTCCCATCCCTTTCCGTTATCGTTTCCAAACGTTGGAAGCCGTCATAACCGTAATCGATCTGTTGACCATCCATATTCGTTTGTGATTCCAACATCCGGGTATCATCATCGTAGGTATATTTCCACTCCCAATCCAAATAGGATTTCTCTTCCAACAGATGAGATTGGTTCCCGGATTCTATCCAATCAAAATTTACAGGATATTCATTATCGGCTTTCTGATATATTGTAGGCAGACCCAGGGAATTATATTCCAAAAAGGTTCCTTTTAGCTGATATCCCGATTCGCCCCGTATTGTGAAATATTTTTCCGGCAATATCATGGTCCCGTTGAAAAATCCAAATTTCGTTTTATGGCCGGAAATTACTTCACCCGATTGGCTTATCTCAATGGGAATGCCCACCATATTCCTATCCACCATTTCCTGTAAAACGGCATCTCCTCCACTATTACCATCCGCATAGGTGTAATGGGTCGTCTGACTACCGGAATCATTCGAAACCGTTTCTGAAATTGTTTTTCTCAG
>JAHDDF010000591.1 GCA_020629475.1 Saprospiraceae bacterium | reverse complement strand
TTCAACTCCCTAGTCTCCCTCTTCTTCGGAATATTCATACAAATCGTAACGCAAGGAAGAACCGTTACTGACCCGGTATAAAAGTAAAACGGTCATCAAGTAATATTGATGACCGTTTACTTATTTAGCTATTCAAAAACCGGAGAATTTTCTCCCGCATTTCAGCATAGGTTTTATTAAAAGTACCGTTCGGATTTAACATGAAAACGTGGGGGGCTTCCTTTACCGTAATTAAATCCACGTTGGGAATATTTTCCGAAAGATTATCCTTGATACATCCGGAACCACACATGTCGGTAGTAACGAGGTTAATGGCGAAAGTCGCGATTTCCTCGTTTATTTTAACGTCGAATATGGTTTTTAATTCGTTACCGAAATCAATGCCGAAATCATTGTCGTTTAATATTCCGATATTGAAAAAGAATGAAGCTTCCTTATGGATGCCTATTCCTTTTTTATAACCATGAAAGGGACGTTCAATACCAAAGGGTACAATACCATCATCCTCGCCATGGATGAGGAGGATAGGTGATTTTAGGGCATCCGAGTCCTCAATATGACTAATGTCAAATAATCCACCTCCAATGGAAATAACGTTTTTTACATCAGCATTTATATTTTCATCGAACGCTTCCTTGAGTATTTCAAATTGGTCTTCTGAATATAAGGAACCTGCACCGCGATTTATATAAGATGATACCTCTTCAAAATCACTAAAGATTAAATGACAAGCAACAATTGCGCCTGCGCTAAATCCCATTACCGAAATTTCATTCGGGTTAATATTAAAATAGTCATGACTGTCCTTAAAGAAATCAATTGCGTTTCTTAAGTCCGCTAGGGCGAGCATGGTTTGAAGTCTTCCCTCATCCTTACTAATTAATATTTCATAATCAGAGAATCCAAGTAAATTATAATTTATGGTAGCTACCGCATAACCGGCTCTTGTATAATCATTCGCGAATTTGGAAATGACGGTATTTTCCTTGCTTCCTTTTACGAATGCACCGGAATGGAGCATAATAATTAAAGGGCATTTTGCCGTCATTGGCTGACCGTTCATCGTAATGGGACGGTAAAAATCAAATCGATTTTCTTCCAAATCCCTATTGTGGTAAATCCCGTCTTTTGTATGGATTTCACTGAAATAATTATTCCAAACGTCCTTGTTTTTCTCTCGTTTGGAAATAGGATTCGTCCTGTAGGTCATATCGTTGTCTTCCAAACAACTGCTTGTAAAAAATACCAATGCTGAAAGCCCGAGAAGGATTAAAAAAAATCTTTGTTTCATGGTTGTGTCCATTTTAATAAGACTTCTTCATTCGAAGTCTAAATGATTCCGGAACATTATTTTTAAGTAGGGGAGGAGTCCCGGAGAAAACTACTTACATATGGACATGTATTAAAATAAGGGGAGGTTACAGTTTATCGGATAATAAACTGCAACCTCCCGGGTTTATAACTTGATATTTTTCTTCGCCTACGTCTGTATCACCCCCGGATTAAACTTCTCCACCGGTGCGTTATTAGCCGCTTCAATACCCATGGAAATAACCTTCCGGGTTTCTAAGGGGTCGATGATGCCGTCCGTCCATAAACGTGCGGCGGCGTAGTAGGGGGTGGTTTGCTCGTCGTAGCGGGATTTAATTTTATTGAATAGCTCTTGGGTTTCTTCCTCGGTGGGTTCTTGACCTTTGGCTTTCAGGGAAGCCGTTTGGATCTGAAGAAGAACCTTTGCGGCTTGTGCGCCACCCATTACGGCTAATTTTGCCGTTGGCCAAGCATAGATAAGTCTTGGATCGTATGCTTTTCCGCACATGGCGTAGTTTCCGGCACCATAGGAATTACCCATCACGATGCTGAATTTAGGAACGGTGGAGTTGGAAACCGCATTTACCATTTTAGCACCGTCCTTGATGATACCGCCATGCTCGGAGCGAGTTCCTACCATGAAGCCTGTGACGTCATGCAAGAAAACCAAAGGGATTTTCTTTTGGTTACAATTCATAATAAAGCGTGCCGCCTTATCCGCGGAATCGG
>JAHDDF010000090.1 GCA_020629475.1 Saprospiraceae bacterium | reverse complement strand
CATCTTCCGTCTTACATCTTCCTAGTACTTTCGTATCATGGATTTTTGGACATATTTCCAATTGGGTTTCGAGCACATATCCGATATCAACGGGTATGATCACATCCTTTTCATTGCGGTCATGTGCTGTGTATACCGTCCTACGGATTGGAAAAGGGTAGCTTGGTTGGTCACCGCGTTTACGGTAGGTCATTCCATTACCCTCGCCCTAGCCACCTTCGGTTGGGTGAAGATAGATAAGGACCTCATCGAGTTCCTGATTCCGGTTACCATAGCCTTAACGGCGATTTGGAACGTGACCCAAGGACAAAAAATCGAAGAAAACCCGAAAGACGTTTCCTGGAATTACCTCATAGTAGCCATCTTCGGATTGATACACGGTTTCGGGTTTTCCAATTTTTCAAGCATGTTCATTTCCGAGGAGGATTCCTTTTTCATGCCGCTTCTTTCATTCAACCTAGGCGTCGAAGCCGGGCAGTTACTCATATTGGCAATTATTTTAGGCATTGCCGCTATTTTCATCTTACTTTTAAAAGTACGCCTTAGGGATTGGACACTATTCGTTTCCGGTGCCGCCTTCGGCGTAGCCTTAATCCTTATCAAGGATTCCGATTTTATGGCTTCTCTTTTTGAATGATGCAAAAATCCACCTTACATAACCGCTCCCAAACCCTAAAATCCCTAGCCCACAACCTAGGCTTCGAAACCGTGGGTATAGCCAAAGCGGAATTTATGGAAGAGGAAGCCCGCCGCTTGGAAGAATGGCTCAATCAGGATTATCATGGAAAGATGTCCTACATGGCAAACCATTTCGATAAGCGGGTTGATCCCACCAAACTCGTGCCCGGCGCCAAATCCGTGGTTACCCTTACCTATAATTATTACAACGAGGAAAAACAAGAAGACCCGGACGCCCCAAAAATCTCCATGTATGCTTACGGCAAGGATTACCACCATGTCATCAAGGCAAAACTCAAGGAACTACTAGCCGGATTAAATGAGGAAATCGGGGAGGTTCATGGCAGGTGCTTCGTGGATTCCGCACCCGTTTTGGAACGCGATTGGGCAAAACGCTCCGGAACGGGTTGGGTAGGAAAAAACACCATGCTTATCCATCCGAAGAAGGGAAGTTATTTCTTCTTGGCGGAACTCATCATCGATTTGGAATTGGAACCCGACGGTCCCATAAAGGATTATTGCGGTACCTGTACCAAGTGTATCGACGCTTGTCCTACCGACGCCATTTCCAAGGAGGGTTACGTTATGGACGGAAGCAAATGTATCTCCTATTTTACCATAGAACTCAAGGAAGCATTACCCGAGGATTACAAGGGGAAATTCGAGAATTGGATGTTCGGTTGTGATATTTGCCAAGAGGTCTGCCCTTGGAATCGCTTCTCCAAAAAACACCAAGAACCCGCCTTCGAACCGCACCCTGATCTCCTAGGGCTTAGCCAAGGAGATTGGCAAGAAATCACCAAGGACGTATTCAACGAATTATTCCGTAAATCCGCCGTAAAACGTACCAAATTCGAAGGCTTGAAAAGGAATATTAATTTCCTTACTCCTCCCGATCAGGAATAACCCTTCCTGGCTTATCCGTTGAAATGTCCATCAAATCCCCGGGATAATTTATCAACTCGATATTCGTCCCGTCAATAATTCCCGCAGGTTCCCCGGATGCGATAAGGGCATTACGGTCATAAGCGTTTACCGCAAAGGAAACCGGTTGTGCCAGTCTAGCGGATTCAAAGGAGTTATCGAAGAAGATATTATTATCCTCAATTCGTTCAGCCACACGGTTGACCGGATCCGCTTCGTACTTGTTTTGATACACCCCGTATTGTGTAACGATCACTTGGGAAATCAATTCAACTACCTGCCCTGCTGCCATTCTTCCAAAACTGACCACCGGACCATCAGTGGTACTTGAATTCCCGTCCGGATCAATTACCTCGGTATAGGATTGTGCCGCAGGTTCCTCGGCAGCATCCGTAATGCCGGTCGGTGCCGGTTCATTAACCATATAACGGTAACTGTACAAGACCGTCCCTTGGGGTGAAATGTACCAAGGATAGCCGTTGCAATCAAAAAAGCCACCGGTATTGGGACGCCAATACAGCAAGACCAATTGATTCGTACCTATGATATTCGTGTAATACAAGTTTCTTGTATCAAGGAATTCATTGATGTTTTGGCAAGGGTTGTAAATCCATTCATTGGTTTTGAAACGCAAGTCCGGCTCCACGTTTTCAAAAAGGTTACAATTGTCACAACCCATGCTTACTAACGCAAGGAGCAATATCCCCAAATAATTTCTCGCCTTTTTCATGTCAAGGAGCTTGTATTAATGAAACTCCACGATATCCTTGCCTTGAATGACCGAGGTGCCTTCGTTATCAGGCAATACCAAGGTGAAGGATGAAGCGTAATTGTTGGTTTGCTGTAATGCTTCCCTATCTATAGCCAATCTTCCCCCGGAATTATCGGACTTGGAATTGTTGTTTTCGTCTCTTTCATCCACGGTTTGAGGGGCATCCGTGTACCAATCAAAACGATAAAGCCCTGCTTGGTTAAGCGTTACGCCCTCCCTGTAGTTTTCCTGTGCCGCTCGAGCCAATTCCGGTTGTGGATATTGTTGGCTTCCTACCATATCCCAGCCGCCGCTTTGGTTTTGAAGGAATACTTCAAGTAAGGAAGCGGTAGCAGCCGCAAAATCCGCGATTTCGCAGTTGTCTTGGGAATCCGCATTAATGACATCCGCTACTACATCGAAGGCTTGACCAATCGTAATTTCATTGGGTGTTTCAAAAACATCCACAAGTAAATCACAAAGAACCAATAGTTCATCACAACAAGAGGAAATGCCTACGAACATACCAATGGCGAGCATTCCGGAGAGGAATCTTTTTTTCATGTTTTCAAATGGTTTTGACAGCTTGGTTTTGGGAACCAATGCCTTATATAAAATATGTGTAATAAGTCGGGAAAGAAAAGATGATTGCTTACCCCAATGTAAGTGTATTCCTAAAAAAAACCAATCAAACCCCCACGTAATTCCAAGGGGTAATCGCCGCCAATTCCGCCTTCACGGTATCAGAAACATTCAAGCCTTGGATAAAGGTTTTGATATCTACTTCCTCAATGGATGCTTTTCCTCTAGTTAAATCCTTCAAGGCTTCATAGGGTTTGGGATAACCTTCCCTCCTTAGGATGTTTTGGATGGCTTCCGCCACGACCGCCCAATTCGCCTCAAGATCAGCCCGTAATTTTGCCTCGTTCAATAATAATTTTCCAAGCCCCTTTTTCACGGAAGCAAAAGCGATGGAGATATGTCCCATCGGAACACCCATGTTCCTAAGAACGGTTGAGTCCGTAAGGTCTCTTTGCAATCTTGAAACCGGCAACTTTTCAGCCAAGTGCCCTAGGATGGCATTGGCAAGACCGAAATTCCCTTCGGCGTTTTCAAAATCAATCGGGTTTACCTTATGCGGCATGGCGGATGAACCTACTTCTCCTTTTACTACCTTCTGCTTGAAGTAGTCCATGGAAATGTAGGTCCAAATATCACGGCAAAGATCAATCAGGATGGTATCCACCCTTTGGAGCGTATGGAAAACCGCGGCCATGTTATCGTAGTGCTGGATTTGGGTAGTATAAGTGGAACGTTCCAATCCCAATTTCTCCTTCACGAAAGTATCCGCGAATGCTTTCCAATCGATATTAGGATAAGAAACATGATGGGCATTAAAATTACCCGTAGCACCACCGAATTTTGCCTTATGCGGCAATTCGGATAGTCTCTTTTTCTGTTCTTCCAAGCGCTCTACGAAAACCATGAATTCCTTACCCAAAAGGGTAGGGGATGCTGCTTGCCCGTGCGTTCTTGCCAGCATAGGAACGGACTTCCATTCCTCCGCCGCGTTTTTCAATAAACCGATGATTTCCTCCAAGCCCGGTAAATACACCTTTTCCAAGGCATCTTTCATCATGCGCGGTTGGGAGGTATTATTGATGTCCTGTGAGGTTAAGGCAAAGTGGATGAATTCCTTGTAATCCGAAATGCCCGCTTCATCAAATTTTTCCTTGATGAAATACTCCACGGCTTTTACGTCGTGGTTGGTTACTCTTTCGATTCCCTTGATCTTTGAGGCATCCTCCTCGGAAAAATCCTTGACGACCTTATCCAAGAACGTGAATTTCTCCTTGGGGAAATCGGCTAATTGAGGCAAGGGAATTTCACACAATGCCTTGAAATATTCGATTTCCACCCAAACACGATAGCGGATCAGCGCGTATTCTGAGTAGTATTCCTTAAGTGCTGCCGTTTTGGAGGCATATCTTCCGTCAATGGGGGAAATGGCTGTCAACATTCGGTACGATATTTTCGAAGGGTATGAATGAAAGCGCAAAATTATACAATATTGGGGCATCTTTGCCTTGAATTTTACACATACTGTTAGGATAAAACCCGAAGCATGAAAGCCGCGAGCCTCTCTTTCTTTTTTTTATTGATTACGACATTGGTTTTTTCTCAAGTGGAAATGAACGTAAACGTATCCGGTGCCTCCGGTTCAGGGAAAGTTTTCGTTACCGCATTTTCAGCAAAGGATAAAAAAACCGTTTCCCTAAACGGGAAAAAGGGTAAACTGGATTTGATTCGTTTTTCCCAATACGTGGTAGTGGCATACCAAAAAGGAAGTAAACCATTCGTGATAAGCGTGGATACGGAGGAGTGCCCGAACGTCCTTCAGTTTAATCCTAATCTGGGGAAAGGCGCCCCGAACCAAGAGGATTACCGGCCTCAATTACACTATTCGCGTCAAGGCGGAAAATATACCATGCTGCCTTTTGATTTGGATAAGGTGAAAGATAAGGCGGGCTTCGCTTCCCAAATGGCGGATGCCAATAAGGATGTCGTTAATTTTTACAAGACGGGTGCCATGCCCAAGGCGCGTTCGAATCAAAGGAAATTTGAAAACGAGGAGGCAATGCGTAAATCGGAGCATGTGTTGGGACAAGAGATTTACAAGTTATTGGGTAAGAAACGTGCCTTGGAAATGGATTTGGAACGTTTGGAAAAGGCGGGTTATGCTTCTTCCATAAAAGGTGAGAATCTTTCAGCGCAATGGGAGGCTTGCCGTGCCAACGGGAGAATGTTGACCCGTGAAATGCAGTATCGTCAAATTGCTTGGGATTTGGCAAAGAAGGAGGTGGAAAAGGAGCAGTTGGTTTTCAATAGAAAACTAAAAAGAGGTGAAAATCCTTCCGGAAACGCATTGAGTAAAGCAAGAACCAAATTGGCGAATGCCAAGGAGCAATACGAGATTTCCGAAATTAATATGGAGAATAAGCAAGCGGATTGCTGGGAAATAAAGTTACGTTCGGAAATGGAAAAACTTTCCGATTCACCGCTAAAACGGGTGAAGGAAATCGAGATTTCCGACGTTAGGCTTCGCCAAAGAAAAGGCAATACTCGCCGCTTGTACCAAAAGCATAATGCGCTAGCTACCCGTCTGACCGGAAGGGAGCGTGTAGTTGAATTGGCGAATGCCCAAAAGTTTATCGCGGATAACGCCAAGGCGAATCTCGCTCTTGCCCAAAATAAACTACAAATCTTGACCTACCGGAATCAAAGCAAAGGAGGAATGGATAACCAAATTGCGGCAGCCAAAAAGGATATCAAGAAAAAAGAGGAGATAGCTTACCAAGCGGAAATGGGCTACTTGGAACACATGTGGCACTTGCGCCAACAGAAGGATTACGATAAGGATTTTGCCAATAACTTATACGCCAGACAATCGCAACTCTTGGAATTTACGCCCTTTCCGGAAAAGAAAATCCCGCTTACACCGGAAGAGGAGTTGGCAAAATTCGAAGAGGATGCCGAAGCTTTATTTAATGAGCTAATCGTTCTAGAAGGATTGGATGACGATCGTGGGATAGGAAAGAAATTGGACTTTAAGGACGACTTCTATGAGATCGTGGTAAATGATGAAGGGAAAAAGAATCATTATAAGAACGGAAGACCAATTACGGCACTAACGTACCGTTTTGAAACCGTAGAGAAATACGGTGAATTCTTGGATAACAAACGTTTTGAGCCGGAGAAGAAGAAAAGGTTCTTGGATTGGTTCAAGAAGAAAACCGAGTTCTAGTTAATAGGTCTGGTATATTTGAATACCAACGTTTCATCCAAACTTAACCACAGGGAATCCTTGGATAGGTAATCTATACGCATCGTATCCTTTTCCATACCTTGATGGGTTCTTTCCAAGTAGAAATCCTTATCTATTTCCAAGACTTGGATAATAGGAGGGCATGAGCTGATTTCACAAGTAGGCTCAAACGTTTCAGGATCGTAGGATGAGAAAAACTCTTCCATAACCCAAAGCCCCTGAATATCCTGTTGGAAAATGATCTTATCACAGCCGTTCCAATCCATCCATTTGCATTTGGGATTACAAATGCCTTCAAGAACCCAAATCCCTTGCAGGTGCCCCATGTCTACTTTTGGGAAACCCGGGAAAAAAATGACAGGAAAAAGGAGAATCAGGGCTATGTTTTTCATGCCGGGGTAACGTTTCGAAAAATGCGGATAGTGTTAAAAGAATGGAATTTTAACATTTGTGGAGGCGTTATTTTTAGCTTTTTACATATAAAAATTATTCATAATTATTTTTTAGCACGGTTTTTGGAACGGCAGGAGAAACATCTCCATTTTCTATAATATGAGGAGTCTCAACCCACGTTTCGTTAATGTTTTACCCTTTGTATGCCTGTTGTTTGCGGGCATATTCTCCTTGGGTTTGAATGCCCAGCAAGAGGCGATGTATACCAAATATATGTTCAATAGTTTGGTATATAATCCCGGATACGCGGGTACCAAAGATGCATTAAGTATTAATTTTTTGCATCGTACCCAATGGCTCGGGATCAAAGGGGGACCTTCCGCTCAAACCTTTACGCTTCATGCACCCATGGGGGCGAAGAAAAGGATTGGTTTAGGGGGAAGTTTGGTTAACCAAAGAATAGGAACTACGCATAGCCTATCCGCTAATCTTGCTTATTCCTATCAAATTCCGCTTGGGGAAAACGGGCTTAAGCTTGCCGTTGGTCTTCAAGGAGGATTTACGAATTACAGGGCGGATCTCACGGATTTGGACGTGTACGATTTCTCCGATGACGCCTTTATGGAAGAACGCCCGAGTTATTGGTTACCCAACTTCGGGCTGGGTTTGTACCTCCACCACCACAACTTTTTCGTGGGTGCCTCCGCACCTAAGCTAATCGAATATGATTTAAGAACCGAAAATATCAATACCGAAAGATTCGCGCGTACCATCCGTCATTACTATTTCACGGCAGGTGCGGCTATTCCCTTCGGTTCTTCGGGGGATGTAGTTTTCCGCCCGGTAATTCTCGTAAAAAATGCGGGGCTACTAAACGGAATGAAAAAGGATGATGATCCTTTCAAAGGTTACGGTGCCCCTACGGAGTTTGATTTGGACTTGTCCATGTTTTTCATGGAAAAACTTTGGGTAGGGACCTCTTTGCGCTCCGCCGTAGAAAAATTCAACGGAAAAAGCTCTTTTGATTCCGTGGATTTCTGGGCGGCATACTATTTGAAGAAAGGTTTGTCGTTCGGCGTTGCCTACGATTTTACCCTGACCGAACTTCAAGGACCCGGAAAAGGCTCCTTCGAGGTAATGCTTGGATATGATTTTAGCACAACAAAAGTAAATATCTACTCCCCTCGATATTTCTAAAGAAAGTTCCGGCAAGGCCGGTGTAGTAAATTAATGAGTTATGATGAAGCGTTATTTTCTGATGGCATTTGCCTTGTGCCTTTTTGCCGGCACCGCTTTCGCTCAGACCTCCAAACTCAAACGAGCCAATAAAGCGTTCGTCGAGTATAACTATATGGAGGCGATCGACCTCTACAACCAGATTCTGGGTAAGGAGGACGTTTTTGAAGCGAAAAAAAATCTAGCTACCTCCTACAGGAAGGTAGGTAATACCGCGGAGGCGGAATATTGGTATGGACAGGTCGTGAATTCGCCCGAAGCGGAATCCCTGGACAAACTTTATTATGGTCAGATGTTACAAACCAACGGTAAGTGTGACCTTGCCAAGGAATGGTACGTGATCTATGTCAACGAGGTCCCTGATGATTTAAGGGGACAATACCTCGTAAAGGCTTGTGATTACGAAGAGGAACTAAGGACCAAAAACAATGGTATCTACGATGTGGAGAATATGCCGTTCAATACCGAGTTGGATGATTTCTCCCCTAATTTCTATGGTGACGGAATCGTTTTCGCGTCGGAATTTCAAGATGGAGGTACCGTTATCAATCGTGAGTTCGGTTGGACGGGTAGAGCTTTCTTGGAGCTTTTCTTCGTGGATCGTACTACCGTGGACGAGGAACTTTTCACTTTCGAATATGGTGAGTCGGAGAAGTTTTCAAACAGGTTGAATTCTAAATTCCACGATGCTACCGTTTCTTTTTCCAAGGACCAAGAAACCATTTACTTCACAAGAAATAATCTCGTTAACGGAAAAACCGGGAGAGATGATGAAGGAACCATCCGTTTGAAGGTATTCTACGCCACTAATGAAGGAGGCGGAAGTACTTGGTCGGCATTGGAAAGTCTTCCGTTTAACTCCGATGAATATTCCGTAGCTCACCCCGCACTCTCCCCGGATGAGACGAAGCTTTATTTTGCTTCCGATATGCCCGGCGGTTTCGGTGGTATGGACCTTTACGTTTCCGAGCAAGAGGATGGTCGTTGGGGGCCACCATTGAACCTAGGACCAGGTATCAATACCGAGGGACACGAGGTATTCCCGTACTTCGCGGATAGTGGTCGTTTATATTTCGCTTCTGACGGACACATCGGTCTGGGTGGTTTGGATCTTTACTACATGGATGTTAATGATGCCGGTGATTTCGGTGATATCATTAATATGGGTTACCCCTTAAATACCATCGCAGATGATTTCGGTATCGTAATGAATGATGCCGGAACTCACGGATACTTCTCTTCCGACCGCGAAGGGGGAAAGGGTGATGATGATATTTACTCCTTCAAAAAATCAGCTGCACCTATCGAGATTTTCGTTTATGATGAATTGACCAAGGAAGGTATCGAAGGTGCTACCGTAATCGATGACTGTAGCGGTACTACCTACACAACGGATGCTGCCGGTTACGTAAGAATAGAGCAAAAGCTTAACGTGTGCTGTAACTTCAACGCGAGTAAGGAACCCTACACGGATAATTCCGAGCAGGGATGTACCCGTAACATCGCACCCGGAGAAAAAGTATTGGTTGAAATTCCTTTGGCGAAACCGATGGAGTTCGATATCCTTGGTGTCGTTTCCGATGAAATCACCGGAAAACCCATCGAGGGTGCATTGGTGGAATTATTCCCGGATTGCGAAGGTTCCGAGGTGAAAACCATGGTTACCGGTCCTGATGGTGCTTATGCATTTGACTTAGAGCCGGATTGCTGTTATACCGTACGTGCTTCCAAGGAGCCGCAATATATCGCTAGTCGTTCCAAGGAGAAGTGTACCCGCGGTTTAACCAAGTCCACTACCATTAAGCAGGACTTGTTGTTAAAGCCTACACAACCTGTTCGCCCAACCCAACCACCTATTGTTGAAGTAGATCCTCGTAATCCTCCAACTACTACTCCTACACAACCGGAACGTCCTACTTCATTAGGGGCTTACTTGTTGCACATCTATTATGATTTTGATCAATCCTACATCCGTACCGATGCGGAGCCGGAATTGAACAAGTTGCTTACCATGATGAAGGATAATCCTAACTACGTAGTGGAAATCGGTTCCCATACGGATTCCCGCGGGTCCTTCCGTTATAATGATCGTCTCTCACAAAGACGTGCGGAATCCGTTGTACGTTGGTTGAAAGAGCGTGGTGTTCCCAGCAATCGCGTGAAGCCTAAAGGTTACGGCGAAAACGTAAACGTGAACAATTGTGCCAATAATGTTCCTTGTTCTGAAGAGGAGCACCAATGGAATAGAAGGACGGAATTTAAAATTCTTGGATATTTTGATGAGAGCGGTAATTACAACTCTTTGGTTCAAGAATCTCAAAGACCGGACAGGGTGAACGTTGACCCTTGTCAAGGATGCCCATTCTAGGACAAAAGAATACGCATTAAAATAGAAATTATGTGTCGGACGGACTGTTAATTCGCAGTTTCGTCCGACATTTTTTTTATAGTTTTGGGTGATTATCAGGTCTTTAGTTATGTCTTTTTCGATAAATTATAATTTTCATTACTGAAAGTTGGTATGTTATTTGAATTCGACATATATGAAGAAAACTGATACGGATAATTATTTTTAAAGACTACTTACTATGGGAATGAGTCGACTTTTATGCATCTCATTTTTCATGACGGTATTCCTGGTAGGAGGTTTACACGCCCAAAGCCCCTCCAAGTTGAAAGCCGCCAAGAAGAAAATGGACAACCTTGACTATATAGGTGCCATTGAAGAGTACAACAGCATCCTAGGCAAAGGGGATGCGGCGGAAGCCAAAATAAACCTTGCCGAGTGTTACCTTAAAGTGAGTGACACGGATAATGCGGAATATTGGTTCGGTCAGGTAGTGAATTTACCTGAAGCGGAACCTAAGCATTATTTGTACTATGGTTACATGCTACAAAGAAACGGTAAGTGCGAACTTGCCAAGGAGTGGTTCCAAAAGTACGTTGACCTCGTACCCGAGGACACTAGAGGACGCCACCTTCTTCGTGCTTGTGATTACGAGAACGAGCTTAACACCAAGAATGCGGGTATCTACGAGGTAACACACATGCCTTTCAATTCCGGTTTGGATGATTTCGGTCCCATGTATTATGGTGACGGAATCGTTTTCGCTTCCGAGACCGTGGATCAAGGACCGGTGAAGCGTCTACACTGTTGGACGGGTAATCCTTTCCTTGACCTACGTTACGTGGAGCGCGAGGAAGTAGACGCGGAGCTTTGCTCTTTCGATTACGGAGATCCTGAAAATTTCTCCAATCGTTTGAATTCCAAGTTTCACGATGCCGTAGTTTCATTCGCGGAGGACAACACCATGTACTTCACGCGTAACAACATTGAAAACGGAAGAACCGGACGTGATGACGAAGGAGTTATTCGCCTAAAAATCTTCTCCGCCGAAGGTAGCGGCGAAGGCGGCAATACTTCTTGGAGTAATCTTGAAGGGCTTCCCTTCAACTCCGACGAGTACTCCGTGGCACACCCCGCGCTTTCACCGGATGAGACCAAGCTTTACTTTGCTTCCGATATGCCCGGTGGCTTCGGAGGTATGGATCTTTACGTTTCCGAAATGGAAAACGGTCGTTGGGGACCTCCGGTAAACTTGGGAGACAAGGTTAATACCGAAGGACACGAGGTGTTCCCGTTCTTCTCCAAAGGTGAAAACTCCTACCTATACTTCGCATCCGACGGTCACGTTGGTTTGGGTGGTTTGGATATCTATCACATGGAGCCTAAGGATGGATTCAACGAGTTCGGTGAAATCATCAACATCGGTGCACCCATCAACAGTCGTGATGATGACTTCGGCCTAATCATCAATGAGGAAAGAACTTGTGGTTACTTCACTTCCGACCGTGAAGGCGGTTTCGGGGATGATGATATTTACTCATTCATCCGTTCCGCTGCAACCGTTAAGGTTCTTGTGTATGATGAGAGAACCAAGGAGCCCATCGAAGGTGCCGAGGTGGTAAGTGATTGTACCGGAAATACCGTTTATACGGATTCCGAAGGTATCGCCATCATTGAGCAAAAATTGAACTCCTGCTGTGATTTCGCGGCATCCAAGGAGGAATACGAGCCCAACAATAAGGAGGGATGTACCAATTCCCTTGCGCCGGGAGAAGATCTTCTAGTGGAAATTCCATTGAGGAAACCGGTTGATTGTATGGTTCAGGGGATCGTTACCGCTAGCGGTGCCGCCCGCCCCGGTGTAACCGTATCCTTGAGTGATGAGGAAGGGAATACCGAAACAGCCGAAACCGACGAGAATGGTGGCTACTCCTTCAAACTTGCCGAGGGAAGCTGTTACGTTGTATCCGTAACGCCTCCGGCAGGATATATCACGGCTACTCCCGCTACGGAAGTATGTACTACGGATGATGAAGGCAACATCGTGAATGATTGTCGTTTCAACCAGAACTTCGGTCTTCAACCTGTTCTTGTGGATAATCGTCCCGGCTCCGGTCCCGGTCCTGGCCCCACCAATATTGGCCCCGGTCCCGGCCCATACACGAACCCGAATGATCCGACGGATATTTCAAGAAGCGGTCTTTCCTTCGACGAGAGAACCATCTTCGAGGAAGCAAGAAGAAATGATCCTTTAGATTGCTGTTCCGTATTCGAGGGATTGTTTGACGTAAGTCCTACTACCTTCTTGAACAGCGGTGGTGGAAGTGCCGGAGGTGGACAACCCATTTCTTACTTGCTTCACATCTACTATGACTTCGACCAGTCTTACGTACGTGATGACGCTAAAGGAGAGTTGGATAAATTGTACAACCTTTTGGTGGAGAATCCATCCGTTATCGTTGAAATCGGTGCGCATACGGATTCCCGAGGATCGCACTCATATAACGATCGCTTATCTCAGCGCCGCTCAGAGGCAGTGGTTCGTTACTTGAAGGACAAAGGAATTGATTCCGGAAGGTTACAAGCACGTGGTTATGGTGAAACCATGAACGTGAACAATTGTGCCAATGAGGTGCCTTGTTCAGAAGAAGAACACCAAATGAACCGTCGTACCGAGTTCCGCATCGTTGGGCTTACCGATGGTACCATGTATTCCTCACCGCGTTCCAACGTTTCCGTTGACGCTTGTCA